>JBARNF010000751.1:0-6189 GCA_049802835.1 Bradyrhizobium sp. | reverse complement strand
CGCGATGGTGCCGGCGTGAAGGGCGGATTCTGGACGCCTGGCGCGGCATTGGGCGACAGCCTGATCAAGCGGCTGGCCGATCACGCCGGCCTGACGTTCACGGTGGAGGAGTAAGCGGCCGCTGCGGGCGGGCCGATCGCGGCGGATCGGCTCGCCTCTGCCGGGTACGATCGGACGGCGGCGATCATGCCCCACATCGTGCCGAGCATCAGGAAGAAGTGGCGCCAGTGGTCGGTGTCGATGATGAAGCTCTCGCCGACGGTGCCGAGAAAGGCCGCGAATACGGCGATGTAGGTGCGCTGCCAGGGCACGCGCGCGAACAGATAGCGGAAGCCGAGAACGACGGTTGTGAACACCAGAGCAGGATAGCAGATGCCGGACAGCCAGCCGCCCGACATGAATGCGTTCAGATAGGAGTTGTGGGTGTCCTCGGGGAAGTAGTTGTGGAATTGCAGCGGCCCGATCCCGAACGGCAGGTCGAGTGCCATGTCGGCGCCGAGGATGTGGCGGCCGAAGCGGCCGAACCGGCCCTCGTCGTAGCTCTGGTCGAAGCTCGCCCGCTGCTTGAACATGTCGGCGATGGAGTCGAACGAGAGCAGGACGCCGATCAGCAGCATGCCGGCGACCGCGGCCGTCAGCGTCATGACGATGATGCGCGAGCGTTCGCCGCGCGACCGGCTGGTGAGGACCATCAGCGCCAGCATGAAGGCGGCGGTCAGGACCAAGCCGCCCCAAGCCGCCCGCGAGAATGCGAGCAGGATGGCGAGCGACATCATGCCGAGCGCAAAGCTGGCACGCAGCGCCTTGGCCAGCCGGGCGGTCACGATGGTCTGCAGCGCGAGCAGCGCCGGCAGGATCAGGAATGCGCCGAGCACATTCGGATCCTTGAACGTGCCGCGCGCCCGTCCATACAGCGTCAGGAGATCGTACCCGCCCGGCACCAGATGAAAGTAGCCGGCAACGCCTGCAACGCCCGCGATGGCTCCGCCCATGACGAGGCCGCGCCTGAGCATGTCGAGGCGTGCGTCGGTATCTTCGGAGGTGATGATGGCAAACACCAGCGCGGTGACGGCCATGTACCAGGAGGTGGCGATCCAAGTCGAGATTCTGGAATCGTCCAGCAACGGGATCGCGCTGATGGTATAGCCGAGATTGACCAGGAACAGGAGCAGCAGAAGCGGCACGAAGACGAGGCGCAGCCGCGCCCCCGTGGCCACGAACACCGCCGCAGCGGCGAGCGTCGTGATCTCGTAGGGACTGGGCTCGATGAAGACGATGGCGCCGGAGGCTCCGGCGAGCCAGACGAGCGCGCGCTGCAAGGCGACGATGCCCGGAGGGGCTATCGGCCTGGACGGAAACTCGCCGGCTGTCGCCGTCATGGCCATCGCCAACTCACACACTCATACACAACGCGTGGCGGGATCAGCCTCGTCTTCGAGGCGGGCAGCGGCCCGCCGCGTATCCCGAGCTCAATAGGCATTCTCGCTCTTGGTCATCAGCGCAAGCGGTGTCTTGAGCAGGATGTAGAGGTCGAACAACACGGACCAGTTCTCGATGTAATACAGGTCGAATTCGACGCGCTTCTGGATCTTTTCCTCGTTGTCGATCTCGCCGCGCCAGCCGTTGATCTGCGCCCATCCGGTGATGCCCGGCTTGACGCGATGGCGCGCGAAGTAGCCGTCGACGGCCTCGTCGAACATCCGGTTCTGCAGCTTGCCCTGCACCGCGTGCGGCCGGGGGCCGACCAGCGAAAGGTTGCCCTTGAGCACGACGTTGAACAGCTGCGGCAGCTCGTCGAGGCTGGTCTTGCGGATGAAGCGGCCGACACGGGTGACGCGCGGATCGTTCTTGGTGACCACCTTGGAGGCCGTAGGATCGGCCTGGTGATGATACAGCGAGCGGAACTTGAAGACGTCGATGCGCTCGTTGTTGAAGCCGAACCGCTTCTGCCGGAACAGCACCGGGCCCGGGCTGTCCAGCTTGATCGCGAGCGCGACCAGCGCCATCACCGGCAGTGCAAGAAGCAGGATCAGGCCGCCGACCAGCCGGTCGAACAGCCACTTCATGACGAGGTCCCAATCGGTGATCGGAGCCTCGAACATGTCGAGCGTGGGGACCGCGCCGAGATAGGAATAGGAGCGTGGACGGAAGCGCAGCTTGTTGGTATGCGCCGAGAGCCGAATGTCGACCGGCAGCACCCACAGCTTCTTCAGCATGTCCAGGATGCGGACCTCCGCCGAGATCGGCAGAGCGAACAGGACGAGGTCGATGCGCGTACGGCGCGCGAATTCGACGATGTCGTCGACCTTGCCGAGCTTCGGAGCGCCTGCGCAGGTATCGAGCGACCGGGAGTCGTTGCGATCGTCGAACACGCCGAGGATTTCGATCTCGGAGTCATCCTGCGCTTTCAGCGCGCGCACCAGATCCTCGCCGCTCTGGTCGGCGCCGACGATGATCGTCCGGCGATCGAGACGCCCTTGCCTCGCCCAGCTGCGGATCAGGCTGCGCAGAACGACGCGGCTCGTGATCAGTGCGGCAAGGCCAATGAAGAAGAAGGCCGCCAGCCACAAGCGGGAGACCTCGTTGCCGAGCTTGGCAAAGAAGGACAGTCCGATGAACAGCAGGAACACGAAGCAGTAGGAGGAGATCATCCGCGTCATCTGCCGCACCTGGGCGCGGAAGACCTGGACCTGATAGATGTCGGCTGCCTGGAAGCAGACCACCGCACTCACCGCCATGCCGACGATTGCGGCGAGATACTCCCAATGGAAGCCGCTGAGCGGAACCACATAGCCGAAATAGAGAACGCTGCCGACGAGGCTCAGCAGAACGAAGTCGGCGATCCGAACGATGCCCGCCAGGACGATGGGGGAGTAAGCGCGGAGGACCTTCTGATTGGCAACGGTGAGCGCGGCGGCCGAGAGGCGACGACGCCGTTCAACAGCCGGCTTCCCGGCCGCAGCAGTCGACGCGGCGGCTGCCGCAGCATCCAACATCGAGCGAGCGTTGATCGGTTCCACAGTCGTACAAGCCCGGATTATGTTTGTTAGTATTCATGGTCATGTAAGCGCTGATAGCGCCGGGGGAAATTCCCCACCGGCGGGATTAAAGGGCAAATCGGAAGAAACGGTTAGCGATGGTAAATGACGTCAGGTCTTGGTAAATGCTTCGCGGTAGCTGTCGAGGATGCCCTCGACCATCGCGTTCTGGGAAAAGTGCTGGAAGATCCGTTCGCGCAGCGCCTTGGCGCGAAGCTGAGCGGTGGCGGGATCGTCGAGTGCGGCTGCGATCGCGTCCGCCAGCGCGGCCGCGTTGCCCGGCATGAACAGCGCGTCGCTATGCGGTCCGAAGATCTCCGGGATGCCGCCGATCCTGGCCGCGATCATCGGAACCCCGGCCGCTCCCGCCTCGATCACGACATAGGGCATGGAGTCGCCACGCGAGGGAACGACGAGCAGGCGGCCCTTGGAAAATCCGTCGCGTGCCCTGACATGGCCGATGAAGCGCACGAAGGTCGTCAGGTCGAGACGCTCGACCTGCGCTCTCAGTCGATCCATTTCTTCGCCGTCGCCGCCCAATGTGAGCGTCAGCGGCCTGCCATTGGCGTGCAGTCGCGCTAGGGCATCGATCAGGAGGTCGGCGCCCTTGATGTGCCGGAACTCGCCGACATAAGCGAGGTCGGTCCGGTCTTCAGCCGGCGCGACGGGGTCGAATTCGCCGGCGGCGACGCCGTTGAAGACGCAATGCACCAGCCCCTGGGGATGGCCGATCATGCGCTCATAAGTATCGCGGGCGAAGACGCTTTCGAACAAGAAGAGTTCGGTCCGGTTCATCAGCGCGCGTTCGAGCCGTCCGTACAGGGCACCTTTGAGGGTGTTGCGCGGATAGTGCAGCGAGCCGCCATGGGGCGTGTAGATCCGGATCGTGCCCGGGCGGTGCGGAAGCATGCGGACGAACGCGCCGGCCTTGGCGCCATGGCCGTGCAGGACGTCTGGATTGAGCTTGCGGGAAAGCCGGTGGAATTGCTGGAGCGCCAGAACGTCGGTCGGCCAGGGCTCGCGATGAATGGCGACCCGATGAACGCCGAGTGTCAGTCGGGGCGCCAGCTGTGCCAGCGCTGCATCGGCCCGTTCGCCGCCGGTGAGACTGTCTGCAATGATGCCGACATCATGCCCGCGATCGATTTGGCCGTTGGCGAGGTCGAGGATGTGCCGAAAGATTCCGCCCACGGGCGCTCGTACCGCGTGGACAATCCTCATAGCCCTCTCCGGCGATGCCGCCATGCCAGACCCCGCCGTGTCGACGGTCCGCGCGTGATCCTGCCAACCGTCGTTGTGCGAGCGGATCTGGCGACTGGCGGGTAGAGGAAGCACGGGGGCCTCTCGTCACGAAATTCTCTTGATGGCTTCAATCTGGATAAATCGTTGATGGTTAACAAAGCTTCACTGATTGCGCCGGGGAGCCAACTAACATGACGCTGTGACGATCGGGCACAATATCCATCCCACGCAAGAGGTGATCAGAGACTATGTATGTTTGCTGAGCGGTGCTGCACCCGGTTCGGGTTAACCCGTCAGCAACCTTAATGGAGTGTAATTGTACCAGGTACGGTAGCAGCGTGGCGTGTGTCTCGCGGGAGTGGACGATGCGGTTGGCGTTCTGGCGTGTCGACGGAAAGACGACGGCGACTGATAAGGCGTCCGTCCGGCCTGTGACAAGTCTGCCTTCTTCGGCGGAGCCCGTTGTTTCGTCCGGCGATCTCGATGTACGGCTGGTCGGTCGCGCGCTGGCGCGCAAACGCGGCTTCATTCTTCTTCCAACCCTGCTCGCTTTGGCCTTGGCGGTCACTGCGGTCAACATGATCACGCCGCGGTACAAGTCCGAAGCACGCATCCTGATCGATGGGCGCGAGAACGTGTTTCTGCGTCCGAGCAGCGAGCGCAACGAGGAACGCACTGCGCTCGACGCCGAAGCGGTTGCGAGCCAGGTGCAGCTGGTTCTGTCGCGCGATCTTGCCCGGGACATCATCAACAAGAACAAGCTTGGCGAGCTACCGGAATTCGATCCGGTCCTGCGCGGCGTATCGCCTCTGAAATCCATCGCGGCCATGATCGGGCTGGTGAAGGATCCGCTGTCGATGGCGCCGGACGAGCGCATTATGGACGCCTATTATGAGCGCCTGACGGTCTATGCGGTCGACAAATCGCGCGTCCTCGTGGTCGAGTTCCAGTCGCAGGATCCGGCGCTTGCCGCCCAAGTCGCCAACTCGATCGCGGATGGCTATCTGGTTCTGCAGCAGAATGCCCGTCAGGCGCAGGCGAAATCCGCGAGTCAATGGCTGGCTGGAGAGATCCAGAGCCTGCGCAAGAAGGTCGAGGAGGCGGAATCGAGGGTCGAAGACTTTCGTTCCAAGTCGAATTCGTTCATGGGCACCAACAACACCTCGCTGTCCAACCAGCAGATGGGTGAGGTCAACACCCAGCTGAACAACGCGCGCGCCTTGAAATCGGATGCCGAGACCAAGGCGCGGCTGATCCGCGAGATGCTGCAGGGCGGCCAGCCGATCGAGGCTTCCGAGGTGCTTAATTCCGAGGCGATGCGACGACTGTCCGAGCAGCGCATAAGCCTGCGTGCACAGTTGGCGGAACAGTCGTCGACGCTGCTCGACAACCATCCGCGCATCAAGGAGCTGAAAGCGCAACTCGCCGACGTCGACCGCCAGATTCGCGATGAAGCTGGCAAGATCTCGCGCTCGCTGGACAGCGACGCGCGGATCGCCGAGGGGCGGGTCCAGATGCTGAGCCAGAGCCTGGACCAGGCCAAGAAACAGGCCACGTCCACCAACGGCCAGGACGTGCAGTTGCGGGCGCTGGAGCGGGATGCCAAGTCGCAGCGCGACCTCTTGGAATCATATCTCGCCAAATACCGCGAGGCCAACACCCGTGAGACACTGGACACGCCGCCGGCGGAGGGGAGGATCATCTCGCGGGCGGTCGTGTCGAACACGCCAGCTTACCCCAAGAAGCTGCCGATCGTACTGATCGCGACGCTGGCGACCCTGATGCTGACCTCGGGCGTGGTCATCACCGGCGAACTGCTGCGCCTCACCGCGCCGCGGTCGGTGAGCCCGGCGCCAGCCGGGGCCGACGTCATGGTGCTCACGGCCCGAGTCGAACCGGTCATCGACGC
>JBARNF010000750.1:0-7653 GCA_049802835.1 Bradyrhizobium sp. | reverse complement strand
GCAGCATGAAGGATATCCTGGACACCCTCGAAGAACGGCGCGCCGGCGCCAAGCTCGGCGGCGGCGAAAAGCGCATCGAGGCGCAGCACGCCCGCGGAAAATTGACCGCGCGGGAGCGCATCGAGCTCTTGCTCGACAAGGGCTCGTTCGAGGAATTCGACATGTTCGTCGAGCACCGCTCGACCGAATTCGGCATGGAAAAGACAAAAGTGCCGGGCGACGGCGTCGTCACCGGCTGGGGCACGGTCAACGGCCGCAAGACGTTTGTGTTCGCCAAGGATTTTACCGTGTTCGGCGGCTCGCTGTCGGAAACCCACGCGCTGAAGATCACGAAGCTGCAGGACATGGCGATGAAGGCGAGGGCGCCGATCATCGGCCTCTACGACGCCGGCGGCGCGCGCATCCAGGAAGGCGTGGCCGCGCTGGCGGGCTATTCCTACGTGTTCCGCCGCAACGTCATCGCCTCGGGCGTGATCCCGCAGATCTCCGTCATCATGGGCCCCTGCGCCGGCGGCGACGTCTATTCGCCCGCCATGACCGATTTCATCTTCATGGTGAAGAACACCAGCTACATGTTCGTGACCGGCCCCGACGTCGTGAAGACCGTCACCAACGAGGTGGTCACGGCCGAGGAGCTCGGCGGTGCCTCGGTGCACGCGACGCGCTCCTCGATCGCCGACGGCGCGTTCGAGAACGACGTCGAGACCTTGTTGCAGATGCGCCGGCTGATCGACTTCCTGCCCGCCAACAACACCGACGGCGTGCCGGAATGGCCGAGCTTCGACGACATCGAGCGGGTCGACATGTCCCTGGACACGCTGATCCCCGACAATCCGAACAAGCCCTACGACATGAAGGAACTGATCCTGAAGGTCGTCGACGAGGGCGACTTCTTCGAGATCGCCGACCTGTTTGCCAAGAACATCGTCACCGGCTTCGGCCGCATCGCCGGCCGCACCGTCGGCTTCGTCGCCAACCAGCCGATGGTGCTGGCCGGCGTGCTCGACAGCGATGCCTCGCGCAAGGCCGCGCGCTTCGTGCGGTTTTGCGACGCCTTCAACATCCCGATCGTCACCTTCGTCGACGTGCCGGGTTTCCTGCCGGGCACCGCGCAGGAATATGGCGGGCTGATCAAGCACGGCGCCAAGCTCCTGTTCGCCTACTCGCAATGCACGGTGCCGCTGGTCACGATCATCACCCGCAAGGCCTATGGCGGCGCCTTCGACGTCATGGCCTCCAAGGAGATCGGCGCCGACATGAACTACGCCTGGCCGACGGCGCAGATCGCGGTGATGGGCGCCAAGGGCGCGGTCGAGATCATCTTCCGCGCCGACATGGCCGATCCCGAGAAGATCGCCGCGCGCACCAAGGAGTACGAAGACCGCTTCTTGTCGCCGTTCATCGCCGCCGAGCGCGGCTATATCGACGACGTCATCATGCCGCACTCCACCCGCCGCCGCATTGCCCGTGCGCTGGCGATGCTCCGCGACAAGAAGATGGAGATGCCGGCCAAGAAGCACGACAATCTGCCGCTGTGAGCGGCGGTGCGCGAAATGATGAGGGTGGCGCTGCGGCCTGTGCTGTGGTCCCGCCTTCCGGTGCGATCAAGCCCTGTGGCGGCAAGGCTGCCGCCGCAACGCGGCAATCTGGCGCCGCTTTCGGCCCTGGCGCTGAGCCTGCGGGTTAACTAACCTTTAACGATGGGTTTGCGGGAACCGGGCCGCTGGCCTAGCCTTATTGGTGTGCTGGTGGGTGAGAACAGTAGGTCGCGTATCATGGCTGACAGGACATCGGCGTTTCGGATTTCCAGAGTTGTCGTCGTCGTCGGGGCGGCCGTTGCGCTGATGCTTTCGGTCGAGGCCGCTGCGGCCCGGTCGGGTGTCATCGCGGCTGCACCGGGTGTGTCGGGCCATGCCGGACCGCGGCCGTTCGTGCGCCACCACCGCGGCCCTGGCGCCTTTCTGCCGGCTGTCGGCGCCTTCGCCTATGGTCCGGACGGCGAGCCGGTGCCGCAGCAGATCCCGGAGCACACCTCGGCCGACGTGCGTTACACTTATACCTATGACGTGCCGTGGGACTGGGCGCACCGCTATCCGCCGAACGTGGTGCCGTCCGACCGGCCCTACGTGTCGAGCTGTCCGATGCAGACCGTGACGGTGCCGGGACGCGGCGGCGAGCATACCGTCAACATCACGCGCTGCTATTGAGGTCTTGAGCCAGCTCAATGCGATCGTCGGGATTGCGCGCTAGACTTCCAAAAATACCGACCGGCCTCGCTCTGCGGGGTCGCGAGGTTACGAGGCCCGGACTCCTAGGCACTCCGGGCCTCGTCGCTTTTTTGCTAGTCTCTCCACCGGCCGACCGCTGAGTCGGCGCTGGGGAGGCTGGGATGATCTTACGTGTGTGCCTTGCGCTCATGCTTTCGGCGCCTGCGATAGGCGCTGCATTCGCCGACGAGACCGTCACCGTCGGTGGCTCGCGGGCTGCGCTGATCAGGCCGGCTGCGGTGCGCGCCAGCGTGATCCTGCTGCCCGGCGGCGACGGCGCCATCAATGTCGGCGACCACGGCGACATCCATGGGTTGCTCGGCAACCAGCTGGTGCGCACGCGCAAAGCCTATGCGGCGCGCGGGCTGGCGGTGCTGGTCGCGGACTACGGCACCGATCTGAAGGCGGCGGTCGATTACATGGCCGCGATCAAGCGGCCGGTGACGGTGATCGGAACCAGCCGCGGCACCTTGCGCGCCGCTGAGGGCATCGCACGCGGGGCGCGGCCGGATGCGCTGGTGCTGACCTCGGGCTTCCTCAGCCCGGAGTCCGGCAGTTCCTCGAACGTGATGTCGATCCTGGGCTCGCCATCGGCCTTGCCGCGCACGCTGGTCATTCATCATAGCAGCGACGGCTGCAAGTTCACGCAGCCGGCCGGCGTCGATCCGTTCATCAGATGGTCGGGCGGAAAGGCGCGCGTGAAATGGCTATCCGGCGGCGCCGAGCAGGGCGATCCCTGCCAGGCGGGCGGCCATCACGGCTTCAACGGGCTAGACGGACAGGTGGTCGGGCTGGCCGCAGGATTTCACTGAGCGCCGGTTGCGACCAGCTTGCACGACGAGACCAGCACGTCCGGGGGAAACTTGATGCCGTCAGCCATTTTCGTCGTCCGCGCCACCGTGCCGGACCCCGCGAGACGGGATGAGTTCGATCGCTGGTACCTCGACGTGCACCTGCCGGATGCGATCAGGAGCTTTGGCGTGCGCAAGGCGTGGCGGGCCTGGAGCCTCGCAGATGCTGCAGTGCATCAGGCGATGTATCAGTTCGACGACGTCGCTGCGATGGAGCGCGCGGTCGGCGGCGACGAGATGAAGCGGCTGATCGCCGACTTCAATCGCGATTGGCCGGATGTCACCCGCACGCGGGAGAGTTCTGTGCTGGCGCAGGCCGTCGATGGCTGACGCTACCTCGAGAGGCGGCAATTTTTGGGCGCGCCGGCTCGATGATCTGCCACATTGTAGTTCAGCGCACGTTCAGGTGAAGGGGCGAATAATTCCTCCGCGATTCTGGTTGGCAGACTTCACGGAGGAGCGCGATGGAACGACGAAATTTCCTGAAACTGGTTTTGGGTTTCGGCGGCGTGGCTGCAGCAGGTGCGCTGCTCCGTCCGACGGAGTCGGTTGCCGCGCCGCTGCTGCCGTCGCCGCTGAGCGAATCGGCACCGGCCGCAAGTGATCAGAACGTTGAACGCGCGGTCGGCTCGCAGGACGAGGCCGACCGGCTCGCGCCCGAACAGGTGCGCTGGGGTCATCACGGACATCACCATGGCCATCACGGTCACGGCCATCATTGGGGTTGGCACCGGCGGCACTGGGGCTGGCACCACCACCATCGGCACTGGCGGCATCGCTGGCACAGGCGCCATTACTGGTAGCTGCGAGTGCAGCGGATAGTCGTGGAGACTGGGATGGCAGCCTCGCTGCGATTCCAGCCCCTGATCGTCCTCGCTTGCCCGCTACTTGCCGAGGAAGTCGAGGAGCAGCGCGTCGTATGTGTCCGGTGCGTCGAGGAAGACGAGGTGGCCCGCATTCGGGATCACCTCAGCACGACCATTTGGCATCCGGCTCGCGAGGGTCGTCGCCAGCTCGGCGTTCTGTCCCATCTTCGCTCTCAGTGCCTCCGGCGCATTGGGACGTCCCGGCGCATTGTGATCGTCGGCGCCCATGATGAACAGCGTCAGCTGGGTGAGCAGCGGAATCTCGTGCACGACAGGCTCGCGATAGATCATCTGGTAGGAGCTCACGTAGGCGCGCAGCCAGCGCGCATAGTCGGCGCTGCCCTTGAGGTTGAAGCGGGCGTCGATGAACGGCGTGACCTGTTCGGGCGGCAGCTTCAGCGCGTAGTTGGTTTCGAGCTGCCGGCGGTAGCCGTCCGCCGTGAGCTTGTCCTCGCTCTCGAGGATCTTCTCGGACGGGAGCGGCGGCACGGAGAGCCGATAGTCTTCAAGGCCGATCGGTGCCGTCAGCACGAGATGAGCGACGCGCTCAGGGTACGCGCGCGCAACGCGCACGGCGAGCATGCCGCCCAGGGAATGCGCGACCACGTCGACCTTGGTGATGCCGAGATGATCGAGCAGCGCCACCGTGTTGCGCGCCAGCGTGTCGAAATGCAGCTCGCCCGACGGCTTGGACGATTTGCCGAAGCCGATCTGGTCGGGCACTACGACGCGGAAGCCGGCCGCGGTGAGCGTCTTGATCACCGGTGCCCAATAGCTCGATGGGAAGTTGCGGCCGTGCAGCAGCAGCGCGGTGCCGCCGTTCGGCTGCGCCGGCGCGACATCCATATAGGCCATGCGCAGCTGCTCGCCGTCGTTGACCAGCGGTAGCAGGCTGACCGGGTAGGGATAAGGGAACCCCTCGAGATTGATGCCATAGGGCTCGCGCGGCGACTCCGCCGCCGAGGCGACGGCGGGCGCGAGGGAGAGCAGGGCGGCACACAGCGTGACAACGAAACGGGACATCGAGACTCCGAGGCGGACGGGACCGAGATGATCGTCAACCGACTGGCCGTGGCCGTTGTTCGCTTGTCGCGCAAGGCATGAACGCCGTGCAGCGATAAACAGCGCGTGATCGTCAGTCGCTGGCAGCTCCGAACAGCGCCGTGAAATGCTTTTCGCCGGCGCGACTGAAATTCACCACGCGGCTCCCCGGCGCCGGGTCGCGCGCCGCCCATTTCAACTCGGCGAAGCGCTTCATCAAGGCCGCGCCCAGCGTGCCGGCGAGATGATGCCGCCGCGCGCTCCAGTCGAGACAGGCCTTGCAAACGGGACGGCGCGGATGCGCCAGCATTTCCGGCGAGATTCGCAGATGCTGCACCAGGAAGCGCTCGCCGTCCTCGGTCAGCGCGATCTCCTGCTTGCGCCGGCGCACCAGCTTCTGCCTGACCATGCTGTCGAGCATCTGCACGCCGAGATCGCCGGCGAGATGATCGTAGCAGATGCGCGCGCGCCGCAGCTCCGGCTCCTTCGGCCCGGTGCGCACGCGCATGTGGCCGGCGCGCGCCGCGAGCCCGGCGAGCTTCTCGAGCACGTCGGCGACATCGGGATCGGCGAGCCGGTAGTAGCGGTGGCGGCCCTGCTTCTCCGGCTCGATCAGGCCGCCGACTTCGAGCTTGGCGAGATGCGAGCTCGCGGTCTGCGGAGTCACGCCCGCTTCCTGTGCGAGCTCGGTCGCTGTGAGCGCGCGGCCCGACAGCAAGGCGGTCAGCATGTTGGCCCGGGCGGGATCACCGACCAGCGCCGCAACCATCGCAATGTCCGGGCCCGATTTCATAGTTCGATGCTAACCGAAGCATTCCCGCGGGGCAAGCGGATAGTGTCGATGATCCCCGAACCAACGCGAGGTTGTCATGACCATTACCGTCTTCATCCGCTATCGTATCGATCCGTTCAAGCGGGAGTTGTTCGAGGCCTACGCGCAGCGCTGGCTGTCGATCATTCCCCGCTGTGGCGGCAACCTGATCGGCTATTTCATGCCCCATGAAGGCACCAACGACATCGCCTACGGCCTGATTTCCTTCGATAGCCTCGCCGCTTACGAGCGCTATCGCGCAACCTTGCGCGCCGATGTCGAGGGGCGCGCGACCTTCGCGCTTGCCGAGGAGCACAAATTCATTCGGGGCGAAGAGCGAACATTTTTGCGCAATGTCGTGGCGGCGCAATGATCGTCGTTTTATGCTGGTGCAACCAAAGACGCATGGGAGGATGACATGACGGTGACGATTGCGGACAAGCGCGCGGCATTTCGCAGGCTGCACGAGGCGGGCTGCTTCGTGCTGCCCAACCCGTTCGACGTCGGCACGGCGAAGATGCTGCAACAGCTCGGCTTCAAGGCGATCGCCTCGACCAGCGCCGGTTTCGCCTGGTCGGTCGGCAAAGCGGACACCAAGGTTGGACTGGATGAGGTGCTCGCCCATTTGACGTCGCTCAGCGCCGCCGTCGACATTCCCGTCAATGCCGATTTCGAGGGCGGCTTCGCCGATGCGCCGGAGGACGTGGCGGCCAACGTCACGCGTGCGGTCGCAACCGGCGTGGCGGGTCTCTCGATCGAGGACTCGACCGGCGACAAGGCCGATCCCCTCTATGAGCACGCACTTGCGATTGCCCGCATCCGCGCGGCCCGGCAGGCCATCGATGCGAGCGGCGCCGATGTGTTGTTGACCGGCCGCTGCGAGGCTTTTCTCTGGGGCAAGCCCGACCTCAGGCTCGTGACCGACCGTCTCGCCGCCTATGCCGAGGCGGGCGCGGATTGTCTCTATGCGCCCGGGATCAAGACGATCGAGGAGATCACTGCGGTGGTGAAAGCCGTGGCTCCCAAGCCGGTCAACCTGCTGATCGGCGCTTCCGGACTCTCGCTGGGGCAAGCCTCCGAACTCGGCGTGCGCCGCATCAGCGTCGGCGGGTCGCTGGCGCGCATGGCCTGGGCGGGCTTCATGCGGGCGGCCAAGGAGATGGCCGAGCAGGGCACCTTCACGGAACTGGCCGGCGGCTATCCGGGCGGCGAGCTGAACAGGATCTTCGGTTGAGATTTCCGTTCCGCGCGGTGATCCGGCTCTGGCTTCCGGGAGCTCCGGGGCAGATATGGAAAAAGCCGCGGCCTGGGCCGCGGCTTGTTTGTTGGGTTGGGGTGCAACCGCTCAGTAGCGATCCGTTCCGATGCCAACGCTCACGCCGGGCGCGCGGAAGCCGATGCCGCCGCGGTCTTCATAGCTGCGCCGTTCGATGTAGCGCTCCCGCGGAGCATACGCGTAGGAATCACGATCTTCGCCCTGAATGATGACGCGGCGTTCACTGCGCTCGCGCCAACACCGGCCTTCCTCGTTACAGACCATCCGGACGTTCTGGATGTCTCTTTGCGGGACCGCCGAGGCCGCGGGGGAGATGGGCGCCGCCGAAGCGGCGGTCATGGCCAGCGTGCTTGCTGCGGCTGCGAGAGCTATGGAGAAAGCTTTCATTACGTATCTCCTGAGGTGAGAGTGCTAATGAGCCAATCGGTTCGCGGTCGTATGGTTCCATGGCGGCCTGGCACGCTTCGCGTAATTTGTTGGAGGACGGAGAACAGCCTCATTCGCCGGGAGTGGGCTACGGGCAAGCAGAAGGGCGGCGGGT
>JBARNF010000749.1:0-10367 GCA_049802835.1 Bradyrhizobium sp. | reverse complement strand
AACGATATATCGTTTACACGTGTCGTTTGTCAATGCCGGGCAATCGGATTGTCGATTCTTCTCATAAGAGACTGATATTACGTGCTTTTACGAACCGCTACGGAGCGGCTGTCACCCCGGCAGCCTGAGCCGTCACCACTGCCGGCGCTCCGCGATGCGCGATCAGCGCGTAGGCGACGGGCACCACGAACAGCGTGAACAGGGTGCCGATGGCGAGCCCGGTCGCGATCACGAGCCCCATGTTGAAGCGCGACACCGCGCCGGCGCCGGTCGCGGTGATCAGCGGGATCACGCCGAGCACCATCGCCGCCGTCGTCATCAGGATCGGCCGCAGCCGGACGGTGGCTGCCTCGATGATGGCTTCCTTGCGGTCCTTGCCCGCGCCACGCAGCTCGTTGGCCACTTCGACCATCAGGATGCCGTGCTTGCTGACGAGACCCATCAAGGTGACGAGGCCGACCTGGGTGTAGATGTTGATGCTGGCGCCGCCGATGCCGAGGCTGATGAAGATCAGCGCGCCGGCCAGCGACATCGGCACCGAGACGAGGATGATGATCGGATCGACGAAGCTGTTGAACAGCGCGGCGAGCGCCAGGAAGATGATGATCAGCGCGAACACGAAGGTGGTGACGAAGCCACCGGATTCCTTCTCCAACTGCCGCGATGCGCCGCCATAGTCGATCGAATAGCCCGTAGGCAGCGACGTCGCGAGCCCCTTCAGCGTGGCGATCGCATCGCCCGTCGCGACGCCCGGCATCGCCACGCCGGAGATGGTCGCCGCGTTGATCTGCTGGAAGTGGTTGAGCGATTCCGGGATCGTCTTGTGCTCGAGACGGGCCACGGTCGAGAGCGGCACCATGGCATTGCCGCCGGTGCGGATCGAATAGTCGAGCAGCTGCCCGTCGGTGAGCCGGTCGTTCTGACGTACCTGGGGGATCACCTTGTAGGAGCGGCCCTCCAGGCTGAAATAATCGAGATAGTTGCCGCCCAGCATGGTCGCGAGCGCGCCGCCGAGATCGCTCATCTTGAGGCCGAGATCTGACGCCTTGTCGCGGTCGAACACGACGGTGGTCTGCGGCTTGTCGATCTTCAGGTCGCTGTCGAGGAAGATGAACTTGCCGCTTGCCAGCGCCTTGGTCATGAAATCCCGCGACACGTCGTTGAGCTCGTTGAAGGCCCCCGTGCTGCCGATCACGAACTGGATCGGCAGGCCGTTGCTGCCGGGCAGCGGCGACGGCTGGAATGCGACCGAGCGCGCGCCGGCAATGCCGTTCAGCAGCTGCTGGAATTCCGGCTGCAATGTTTTGGTCGTCGCCTTGCGCTGATCCCACGACTTGAGAACCCAGCCGCCGATCACCTGGGTCGAGGAATCGATCTGAAACACCGTGCGCGTCTCCGGCCGATCCGCGATCAGCTGATAGTACTGTTCGCCATAGAACTGACGTTGCTGCAAGGTGGCGGAGGGCGCCGAATTGGTCAGCGACAGCACGATGCCCTGATCCTCGTCCGGCGCGAGCTCGCTGGTGGAGCTGACATAGAGCCAGGGGATCATCGCGAGCAGCAGCAGCGCGAACACCACGACCACCGACTTGGTCGCGAACACGCTCTCGAGCGCGCGGCGATAGCCGTGGGAGAGCCGTTCGAGCACGTGATCGATCGCTCTCACCAGCCGCGCCTCCAGCGTCGTCGAGTCGCGTTCGGTCCGGCGCAGCAGCCAGGTGCAGTTCATCGGCGACAGCGTCAGCGCGATCACCGCCGAGACGGTGACGGCGCCGGCGAGCGTGAAGGCGAACTCGGTGAACAGCGCGCCGGTCAGGCCGCCCTGGAAGCCGACGGGAACGTAGACCGCGATCAGCACCACGGTCATCGCGATGATCGGGCTCGCCAGCGCGCGCGCCGACTGGATCGCGGCCTCGATCGGCGGCAGGCCCTCGTCGATCAGGCGGTGGACGCTCTCCACGACGATGATGGCGTCGTCGACGACGAGGCCGATCGCGAGCACCAGCGCCAGCAAGGTCAGCAGGTTGATGGAGAAGCCCATCAGCAGCATCAGGCCGAAGGTGCCGATCAGCGACAGCGGAATGGCGATCACCGGAATCAGCACCGAGCGCCATGAGCCGAGGAACATGAACACGACGACGATCACGATCCCGATCGCCTCTACCAGCGTGTGGATCACCTCGTCGATCGAGGAGTTCACGAAGTCGGTGGAGTCGTAGATGATCTCGCTGCGGATGCCGTTCGGCAGTTGCTGCTGCAGATCCGGATAGATCGCCTTCACGCCATTGATGACGTCGAGCAGGTTCGCCGTCGGCGCCACCTGGATGCCGATATAGACGGCCGTCCTGCCGTTGAAGCGGGTCGCGGTGTCGTAGTCGTCATTGCCCAGCGTGACACTTGCGACGTCGCTCAGGCGGATAATCGCACCATTGACCTGCTTGACGACCAGGTTGCGATATTGTTCGAGCGAATGAAGATTGGTCGCCGCGGCGAGATCGACCTGAACGAGGCGGCCTTTGGTGGTGCCGAGGCCGGAGATGTAGTCGTTGCCGGAGAGCGCCGTCGACACATCCGTCGCGGTCAGGCCGTAGGCTGCGAGCTTGTCGGGATCGAGCCAGGCGCGCAGCGCGAATTTCTTGGCGCCGAGCAGCTCGGCGGTCTGCACCCCGGAGACGGCCTGCAGCTTCGGCTGCACCACGCGCGTCAGGTAGTCGGTGATCTGGTTCGGCGCCAGCACGTCGCTCGCAAAGCCGATATACATGGAATCGATGGTCTGCCCCACCTTCAAGGTCAAGGTCGGCTGCTGCGTGCCGGTCGGCAGCTGGTTCAGCACCGAGTTCACCTTGGCGTTGATCTCGGTCATCGCCTTGCCGGAATCGTAGTTGAGCCGCAGGTTCACCGTGATGGTGCTGCTTCCGGTGACGCTGGTCGAGGTCATGTAGTCGATGCCGTTGGCCTGAGCGATCGCGTTCTCGAGCGGCGTCGTGATGAAGCCCGCAATGATGTCGGAGTCGGCGCCGGCATAGGCGGTGCTCACCGTGACGATGGCGTTCTGCGTGCGCGGATATTGCAGGATCGCGAGCGTCGTCATCGAGCGCAGGCCGAGCACGAGGATGAGGGCGCTGACGACGAGCGCGAGGACGGGGCGGCGGATGAAGATGTCTGTGAAGCGCATGGACTGGCTCTGACGGTCGGAGGCTTGCGCGAATTACTGATCGATGACATTCGGCGCCGCCTCGGCGACGGGAACGTGCGAGTTGTCGATCTTGACCGGACTGCCGTTGCGGAGCTTGAGCTGGCCCGCGATCACCACCGTCTCACCCGGCTTGATGCCGTCGGTGATCGCGATCCGGTCGCCCTTGGCGGGCTTGCTCTTCACGAATATCTGGCGGGCCTTGCCCTGGCCGTCCTTGAGATCGTCGACGACATAGGCGAGGTCGCCATAGGGATTGCTGACGATCGCGGTCAGCGGCAATGTAACCAGCTGCTCGGGAGTCCCGGTCGCAATCTCCACCTTGGCGAACATGCCCGGCAGCAGCCGCGCGGCATCGTTGTGCAGGGTGGCGCGAACCTGAACGTTGCGGCTGCCGGAATCGACCTTGGCGTTGATCGCCGAGATCTGGCCGGTGAAGCGCTCGCTGGGGAAGGCATCGACGGCGATGCCGACGTCCTGACCGATCCGGATCTCCGCGAGCGACTGCTGCGGCAGATAGAAGTCGACGAAGATCGGATCGAGGCTCTGCAGTGTCACGATCGTGGTGCCGGCGCTGAGAAACTGTCCGAGATCGACGGCGCGTATACCGAGCCGGCCGGCGAAGGGCGCTTTCAAGGTTTTCTGCTCGACGATCGCTCGTTGCTGCGCCACCAGCGCCTGCGCGTTCTTCAGGTTGGCGCGGTCGCTGTCCAGCGTGGCCTGGCTCACGGCATTGAACTTGATCTGCTCCTCGTCACGCTTGACGACGATGGCGCTGTTCTCCGCGGTCGCTTGCAGGGATTGCAGCTTCGCGGCATCGTCGGTCGCAACGAGCTGGAGCAGGGGCTGGCCGGCTTCGACGGTATCGCCCGAATTGAACTGGATGCTCTGCACGATGCCTGCAGCCTGCAGCGCCAGATCGGCACCGTTGACGGCACGCAGCGAGCCGACCGCGGTGAGGTTGGAACGCCACGGTGACGTCGCTGCGACCACGGTCGAGACCGTCTGCGGCGGATTGGCCATGGCGCCGATCGCCTTCGCGATCATGATGCCCTTGAAGGTCTGGAAGCCGTAGAGGCCGCCGAACAGAGCGGCCATGGCGGCCAGCATGATCGTCATGCGCTTGATCATCGCATTGCTTCCTGGGAATTGCGGTTGGGACCGGCGAAATAGCCGGGATTGGCGCGGGGAAGCGCCGCTGGCGTCTCGTCCTGGCGATTCCACCAGCCGCCGCCGAGCGCCTGGAACAGCGCCGCGGTGTCGCTGAAGCGCGTGGCCTGCGACTTGATGCGAGAGACGCGTGCGTTCAAATAGGATTGCTGCGCGTTGATCACGTTGGCGTAAGGCACTGCGCCGGTCTTGAACTGCTCGACCGACATGGCGAGGCTGTCGGCCGTGGCCTTCTCGGCGGCGGCTTGCGCCTTCAGCGCCTCGGCGTCGTACTGGATGGCGCGCAGCGAGTCCGTGACGTTCTGAAACGCCGTGATGACGGCGCTCTTGTAGAGCGACAGGTCCTGCTCGAAGGTTGCGACGTCGGCCTCCTTGGTGTGGTAGAGCGTGCCGCCGTCGATCAGCTTCTGGGTGACGCTCGAAGCCGCATCCCACACGATCGTCGTCGGCGAGAACAGCCGCTCCGGCCCGCTCGCGCCATAGCTGCCCGACAGCGTGACCTGAGGCAGCAGATTGGCGATGCCGACGCCGACCGTCGCCGTCGCCTGGTGCAGTGTCGCCTCGGCTTGACGGATGTCGGGACGCTGACGGACCAGCGCTGACGGCAGTGACACCGGCAGCCTGCGCGGCAGCCTCAGCTCAGCGAGGCTGACATGCTCGCCGCGGTCCTGGCTCGGCAGCCGGCCGAGATAGGCCATCAGCTGGTCGCGCTGCTGCGCCAATTGTTTCTGCAACGGGGCCAGTGTCGCCTTGGCCTGCGCCAGGGTCGCTTCCTGCGACAGCACGTCGGATTTGGAGATGGCGCCGACGTCGAACTGGCGCTGGATCCGGCCGAGCTGGTCGGTCTCGGCCTTGATGATCTCTTCCGTCGCCGCGATCTGATCGCGCAGCGAGGCGTCGGTGATCGCAGCCGTCACGACATTGGCGGTCAGCGCGAGATAGGTCGCCTCCATCTTGAAGGCCTGGTAGTTGGCCAGCGCCTGCAGCGCCTCGACCTGGCGTCGCGTGCCACCCCACAGATCGAGCGCATAGCTGACGCTCACCGACGCGCCATAGAGCGTGTAGAGCGAGGTCTGGCCGGGCCACTGCCCGTTCTGTGTGGTCGAGGCTTGCGTGCGTTCGGCGGATCCGCTCGCGCTCACCTGGGGAAACAGCGCGCCTTGCTGCGATAGCGCATTCTCGCGCGCTGCGCGCAGCGCCAATTGCGCGGCTTCGATGTCCGGATGGTTGCGAACAGCCTCCTCGACGAAGGCGTTGATCTGCCGGGAATGAAACAGCGCCCACCACGTGCCGGTCAGGTCGCTGCCGGGTGCGAAGCTCTGCGCATTGCCGCCAGGCGTCGCGGCGCTGGCGGTCGCCGCGAGGCGATGCTCGGCCACGTAGCCGGTCGCAGCCGGCGGGTCGGGGGACATGAAATCCGGGCCGGCGGCGCAGGACGCGAGCAGCACGCTGCAGCCGACGAGGCCGAGCGGAAAGGGCATCGCGTTGCGTCTCGGGACCAGCCCCAAACAGGCGCGAAACAATTGGACATGATTCGACATAAAACTAAACCGTTTCGTTCTCTTCCGCGGACGATGCGTGGCAGTACAGACTTGGTCAAGTCACGTTGATGACAGGACGAGCTTGCTCACAGCTTGATCTGATGCGCGGCGCCACGCGTTGCCGGCGTTCGTCTGCACCGGACGCGCGGTGACGGCTCTGAGACGAGCATCGAGCGCGCGCCGCTGCCATTCCTGCAATGTCGGGCGGCGACGTTGCTTCTCACAATGATCGAGAAGGCTCTGCTGTCGAGCCCGCGTTGTCCAGGCTAGGCCAGGCCCGGGCGGAGCAGCGCGCAGATGGCGCGGGAGGTCGCGCTGGAGCCGGCCCGCGGGGGCGAGCCGGCTCCAAGCGACAGTAGAGGTCGTCAGGACGACATCGAGGATGCGACGACCGGCTTTGCCTGCACATTGCGCGCGCGATTCGGGCGCCGCAGCCGGCGCTGGGTCCAGATCAGTACGCCTGTGATCAGCAGTGCGAACAGCGCGACCGAGGTCAGCACGTTGGCCGCGCTGCCGATCAGCGACCAGTTGCCCTCGTGCAGCAGGCGCGGCCAGTTGCGCGGCAGCGCAGAGAGGCCGTCGGCGCCGACCGCGTAGGCGCGCAGTTCGTCGCCTTCGATGATCCGCGCCATCATCCGTCCGCCGCGACTGCCGATCGAATTGACCTGCGCGAGATCATGATCCCTGGCGACGATGGTGACTGCATCCGGCAGCGAGAGGGGCTTGCCGGCGGGCAGCGGAGCGCCGCCTGCGAAGGTCAGGCCGAGTTCGAGGCAGAGTCCGGTGAGCGGGCTGAGCAAGATCAGAGGTAGCGTGAACCAGGCCGCGCCCTTGTGCCAGCCGGACAGCGTGTTGCGCAATCGCGGCAGCCCCATCAGGATGCCGATGATCAAGATGGTGACCATTGCGATGGTCGAGATCAGGGTGAGGCCGGGGATTCCGATCAGATGCTCGTGGGTCCTGCGGGCCCACGAGAAGACGCTCGCCATCGCGGGCTTCTCGACCACGGCGCCGGTCGTCATGTCGACCTCGGTGCCCGGCGCGCCCTGCAAGGTGAGGTGCTGCGTGGACGTGTCGATTGACAGGCCGCGCGCCTTGCCGTCGGCATCGTACTGCCTGATCAGCGCGACCACGCGCGCCGGATCGACGTTCCCGGGCTTGACGGCCGCGACCTGCGCCATCGGCTCGAAGGACAGGATCAGCCCGGTCACGATGATCACGAGCAGCGGCAGTGCGAAGGTGAGGCTGATCCAGCGGTGGAGTTTGAGCAGGAGCTGCTTGTTCATGATGTCTCCAAGTGATCGTCACGCACACGAACTACGCGGCGAGACGGTTGTCCGCAGGCGCTCACTCCGTGACGGTTTCTGATCGTTTCTCGCTGGACGACGCAACCGGTGCGTCAGGCGCTGTTCCGCTTTCAATAGCTGAGGCTGCCGGCTCGATGAAAGAGCGCAACTATTAATTTTAGGTCATGCGCTGTTTGATCTGCATCATTGCGGCGTTGGCGCGGCCGTACATGTCCGAATGATTTCAGTTCGCAACTAACGAATCGCGTGAGGATGGCGCGGCTCGGCAGAGACGATCTTAGCTATTTCCCTGGCGCCACGATGCCCTTCAGTCCGGCGCGCTCGGCGGCGGCGCTGACGAGGCCCGACGCCCGGATCACGGCGGTGAAGCTGCGCAGGAAGTCGAGCCCGGCGTCGCGGCCCTTCGGGATCGCAATGGCGTGGCGCTCCTCGCCCCAGCGTCCGGCGAGCACGCGCGCCCCCGGCACCTGCTCGGCGATCTCGAACAGCGTCGCCTTGTTGGTGGCGAAGGCGTCGATCTCATGGCCCTTCAACATGGCAACCGCATCCTTCAAGGTCGGCGCCCGGACCAGCGTTGCGTTCTTCAGCTCGTGCCCGAGCGTCGCATCCGAGGTGCTGCCGGCGGTGACGCCGATCTTGCGGCCGCTCGCGTCGACCTCGCCGACGTCGGAGAGCGCGGAGCCGTCGGGCACGAGATACCCAAGCTCGATCTCGAGATAGACGGGACCGAAATCCATCTCCTTCGCGCGCGCCGGCGAAGCATTGGTGAAGGCGACGTCGACCGCGCCGCTCCTGACGGCCTCCAGCACCTCCGCATTCTTGGCGAACACGACCGGCTCGTAGTCGACATGCAGCCGGCGCGCCATCTCCTTGCCGATGGTGTAGCCGACGCCGCGCGGATTCTCCGTCCCATCGGGCAGGATCGAGGTCGGCGTGCCCGGATAGAGTCCCGCGCGCAGATGTCCGGTCGGCGCGAGAATGCGCGCCACGTCGACGTCGGCGCAGTTGCCTCGAGCCGGAGTGAGCGCCGCGCAGGCGACGATGGCGATAACGACGGCCTGCCTGAGGATGGTAGCTACAGGGTCCATCGGTCGCCTCGCTGATCCTCCGGCCTATTCGGTCGGCTCGCTGCCGGCTCCGCCATCAAGCACCTGCTTGAGACGCGTCTTGTCGAGCCCATTCTCCCAACGGGCAATGACGATGGTCGCCACCGCATTGCCGATCAAATTGGTCGGCGTCAGCCCCTGCGACATCAGGCGATGAATGCCGAGCACGAGCGCGACGCTGGCGACCGGAATCGTCCCGGTTGCGGCAAGCGTCGCGGCCAGCACCACGAAGGCAGCGCCGGCAATGCCTGCCGCACCCTTGGACGTCACCAGCAGGATCAGCAGCAGGCCGACCTGATGGCTGATGTCCAGCGGGGTGTTGGTGGCCTGCGCCAGGAACACGGCGGCGGTCGCAAGATAGAGGCAGGTGCCGTCGAGATTGAACGAATAGCCGGTGGGGATGACGAGGCCGACGATGCTGCGCTCGCAGCCGGCGGCTTCGAGCTTCGCCAGCATGCGCGGTAGCACCGTCTCCGATGACGTGGTCGCGATGCAGATCAGGACCTCGTCGCGGATGTAGCGGATCAGCTTCCACAGGCTGAAGCCCGTAAAGGCAGCGATCGGCCCCAGCACCACTGCGAGGAAGATGACGCAGGTGAGATAGAAGCTGCCGAGGAGCAGGCCGAGCTTGGTCAGCGAGCCCAAGCCGAACTTGCCGACGGTGAAGGCGATCGCGCCGAAGGCGCCGAGCGGGGCTGCCCACATCACGATCCTGACCACGCCGAAGATCATCTTGCCGCCGACGTCGATCACATCCGTCACCGCCTTGGCGCGGTCGCCGAGCCAGATCAGAGAGAAGCCCGACAACACTGAGATGAACAGCACCTGCAGGATGTTGCCCTCCGCAAAGGCGCCGACGAAGGTCTGCGGGATGATGTTGAGCAGAAAGGGCACGAAGCCGACCGCTGCGGTCTGTTTGACGTAGGGCTCGATGATCGCGGAGTTGATGGTCGCGGGGTCGATATTCATGCCCGCGCCGGGCTGGAAGAGATTGACCGCAGCGAGGCCGATGATCAGCGCCAGCGTCGTGATCACCTCGAAATAGATCAGCGCCTTGATGGCAACGCGGCCGACCTTGGCCATGTCGGCCATGTGGGCGATGCCGTTGACCACGGTGCAGAAGATGATCGGCGCGATCAGCATGCGGATCGCCTTGATGAAGGCATCGCCGAGCGGCTGCATCTGCGCGCCGAGATCGGGCTTCACGGCGCCGAGCAGGATGCCGGCGGCCATCGCGATCATGACCTGGACCCACAGCTCCTTCCACCAGGCGCGTCGGCTGCCCGCTTTGCTGTCGGCGGTGAGGGGCGTGGCAGTCATGATCGGTCCTGTCGTTGAAGGCCTTGGGGCGCAGGTGCTGGCAGGGACTCAGCTCTTGGTGTCGAACTTGAACAGCCGTTCGGGATTGCTGACAAGGAGCTTGTGCCGGACGTCAGGATCCGGGGCGTAGAGCGGGATCAGATCCACCAGATCACCGTCATTGGGCATGATCTTGACGTTCGGGTGCGGCCAGTCGGTGCCCCAGATGACGCGATCCGGCGCGTTGTCGATCAGCTTCCGGGCGAACGGGACCGCGTCGTGGAATGGGGGGCCGGAGGCCGAAGCGCGCTCGGGACCGGTGATCTTGATCCAGCACTTGTCGTCGCTCGCCTGCAGGTCGAGCAGCGCCTTGAACTCGGCGTCATCGATGCCCTTGGCGGCGCTGATCGTGCCCATGTGGTCGATCACATAGGTGACGGGGAGCGCCTTCAGGACCGGCACGAATTCCTGGATCGTCCCGGCCTCGAGATAGATGTCGACATGCCAGCCGATCGCCGCGACGCGCTCGACCAGGGTGCGGAAGACCTTCATGTCGCCGACCCCGCCGAGCCGGCGCAGAAAGGCAAACCGGCAGGCGCGGATGCCGGCCTTGCCGAGCGCCGCGAGGTCGGCGTCCGACATCGCCGCGTTGATGTTGGCGACGCCCTTGTAGTTGCCGTTGCTCTGCGCAATCGCGTCGGTGACGACGCGATTGTCGGTGCCGTGGACGGTGGCATTGACGATGACGGCG
>JBARNF010000748.1:0-12249 GCA_049802835.1 Bradyrhizobium sp. | reverse complement strand
CCGGTGGCCTCGCCCTTGGCGGCATCGACGAACAGGATCGCCAGGCTGGAGAGATGCTCGGCGCCGGCCTTGATGGTGTCGACCCAGCGCCGCTCGCGCTCGCCGAGCTCGGAGGTGGCGAGCAGATCGCTGATCGCGAGGATCCCAGTCAGAGGCGTTCGCACCTCGTGGGCGAACACCGCCAAGGCCGTCTCGACCACGCCCGCCCCGGTGGCCCTTTCAGCAGTCTTTGAGCCCTTGAACCCCTTGGAGCCCTTGGAGCCCTTGGAGCCTGGCTTCGAGTCCGGCCTGGAAGCGCTTTTCCGGCTTCCCGCCATGGCCGTGACCTGGGGAACGCGCTTCTTCAGCGGCGTCGCCTTCGTCGGCCCTGCCTTCGCTGGCGTCTTCGACCGTCGGGCCTCAGGCGGCTGGGACTTTGAGGGCCGTGTCTTTGAAGTCGCTGTCTTTGAAGGCGCTGTCTTGGACCGCTTTCTCTCGGGCGGCCCCTGTTTGCCAATCGCCTTGGCGCCCGCCCCGCCAGCCGCCCTGGCCGCCACCGGCCTCACCGGCCGAGACCGACGTCCTGTACTCATCTTCCGAACGCGCTTCATCATGGCCCCTGTGACATGAACTCCGGAAACGAAGGGGCACTTCTGTTGTCATGTCTCGCCGTGCCGCTTTCGATTGAAGCTCCCGATTACCCGCGCCATCGCTCAGCATGGCACGGTCGTTCCCAGGTGTCACGACGCCGTAAAGGTTGTCCCCGCCGGAAACATTCAGCAACCCGCCTCGCAGCCCGCCTGATGGTTACAACACGCCGATCCTGTGTCGGATTTCGGCCGACGAGACGCCTTCCGAGCGCAGGGCACGCAGGCCCGTCGCCTGATTGGACTTCGACAGCTTGTGGCCGGTCGCGTCGCGAATCAGTCGGTGATGTCGATAGATCGGCGCGGGCAGGCCGAGCAGAGCCTGGAGCAACCGGTGCACGCTGGTAGCATGGAACAGGTCCTGCCCGCGCACGACCTCGGTCACGCCCTGCAACGCGTCGTCGATCACGACCGCGAGATGGTAGCTCGTAGGGGTCTCCTTGCGGGCCAGGATCACGTCGCCCCAGACGTCCGGCCGTGCCGTCACCAACCCGGTTTCACCGGACGGCCCGGTGCCATGCTCGTTCCAGGCCAAGACGCCGACGCGGCCCGCCGCGGCAGCCATGTCGAGCCGCAACGCATAGGGCGCCCCACCGGCCATCAGCTCTGCACGCCGAGCGGCAGGGAGGGTCTTGGCTGTTCCAGGATAGAGCGGCGCGCCGTCGGGATCGCGCGGCCATGCGCCCTCGGCCTCGCGTTGCGCCACCAGCCGTGCGATCTCGGCCCGGCTCTCGAAGCTCGGATAGACGAGGCCCATGCCCTGCAGCCGTGCCAGCGCAGCGCCATAGTCCGACAGGTGCTGCGACTGCCGCCGCGCCGGCTCCTCCCAGGTGAGGCCGAGCCAGGCGAGATCCTCATAGATCGCCTGCTCGAACGCGGGACGACAACGCGTCGGGTCGATGTCCTCGATGCGCAGCAGGAAGCGGCCGCCGCTCTGTTGCGCGCGCTGAAAGTTCAGCAGCGCCGAGTAGGCGTGGCCGAGATGGAGATGGCCGTTGGGGCTCGGCGCAAATCGGAAAACGGGTGGCGTCATGGTGAGATCGAGGCAACAGATCGCTGCGCCCGGTCTCGCTGTGCTTCGCGTTCCAGACGTTCGACGACGGTTCGATAGAATTGCTCTGCCTGCTCCATCACCTCTCCGGCGCCCGGGCCCCGTCCCTCCCCAAACGACGTTCGGGCCAGCTCGAATTCGGCATCGATGAAATCGGCCACGACCGTCGGCAGCGGTGCGGTGCCGAGCTCATGGGTCGACGCTTTCCGCGTCATGAGATCGGCGACCTCGGCCTTCAACGCGGCCGGCGGATCGCACTCCACCATCAAGGTCGGGAAATGCATCGGCGCCACCGCCTCGGTCGGGTGCAGGCGCAGCCAGCGCAGCGTCGCCGCCGGCCGCAGCGCGTAGAAGATCTTCTTCTGCGCGACGCTCGTCCCGTCACCGAAATACACGCGGCGCTGGCGTTCTCCGAGGTGCAGATAATGCCGCGCGATCGCATCGCGGCTCGCCACCGCCGTCGCGAAGGCGAGAAAATCATCGCGAAACCACGCCGCGCCCCGATAGATCACCGGCGACCGCAGCCACTCGATGATGACCGCGTTGCCCTTCAGCAGAAGGCGCAACGCCTTGGCGAGATCCCAGCCATTGGCGTCGAAATCGTCATCGAGCGGAAACTCGATGACGTCGCGCACGGGCCATGGTTTGATATGATCGGCGGCGCGCCGCACATAGATGAACCTGCAATCATAGTCGCTATCCGGCGAGGCAAAGCCCCAGGCGCGGCTTCCGCTCTCGATCGCGAGCGGCAGAAACACGCCGTGCTCGGCAACGACACGATCCAGCAGGCCGTCGACCACCGCGACCTTGTCGCGGACCATGTCAGAGGGGATGCTACGCAAGCTCATGGAGAATTCCAACCTTGACTGATGCTGCCTTACCCCCCGGCCTCGGCGCGGTCCACCCGGCGCGACACTCTGCAGCGCGCGCAGCACGGCGTCCTGCGCCGCGATGACCCTCCACCTCGATAGCCAGGGCGTTCTCGAGGACGCGATCCGTGACCTGGTGAAGCAGGATCCGCGCCTCACCGCCATCCTCGCTGTGACCGGCATGCCGGCGCTGCGGCAGCGTGAGCCGGGCTTCGCAGGCATCGCCCACATCGTCTGCGGCCAGCAGTTGTCGACCGCGAGCGCCGCCGCGATCTGGGGCCGCCTGCAGGCGGCGTTCGAGCCGTTCGACCACGACGCGATCCGCCGCGCCCGCGCCGACCGGCTGGGACGGCTCGGGCTCTCCGCCGCCAAGATCAAGACGCTCAAGCACATGGCGCGCGAGCTCAGCGCGGGACGGCTGAACCTCGACGTCCTTGCCAATGAGGACGCCGATGCCGCGCACGCCACCCTCACCGCCCTGCCCGGCATCGGCCCGTGGACGGCTGACGTCTATCTGCTGTTCTGCCTCGGCCACGGCGATGCCTGGCCAGCCGGCGACCTCGCCGTGCAGGAGGCGATCAAGTCGGGGCTCGGCCTTACCGCGCGTCCCACCGCCAAGCAGATGATGCCGCTCGCAGAAGCGTGGCGGCCGTTGCGGGGCGCGGCCGCGCATCTGTGGTGGAGCTATTATCGGGTCGTCAAAAAGCGGGAGGGCGTCATCACCACGCCGAACTAACAGCGCCGGCGAACGCCGTTTCAAACAAAGTTGGGGTTGCAAAACGGTCATCGATCCCAGCCAGGATTGCGACAAGGGCCATCATCGCACCGCCGAGGTCAGCAACATGCAATCCATCGATTTCATCGTCGCGCGCAACGATCTGCAGGACTGCAAGACGGTCATCACCGAACTCCCCGATGACGATGCGCTTCCCGCGAAGACGCTGCTGGTGAAGGTCGATCGCTTCGCCTTCACCGCCAACAACATCACCTACGCGCTGCTCGGCGAGCAGCTGCAATACTGGCAGCTGTTCCCCGCACCGGCCGGCTTCGGCATCATTCCCGTGTGGGGCTTCGGCGACGTGATCGCCTCGCGGCATCCCATGATCGCGGAAGGCGAGCGCCTGTTCGGCTATTTCCCGATGGCAACGCATCTGGTGATCGAGGCCGCCGATGTCGGCAAGCGCGGCCTGCGCGACGCGGCAGCGCATCGTCAGAAGGTCGCTCCCGTCTACAATGCCTATGCCCGGGTCGGCGGCGATCCCGCTTATGCTGGACGGCAGGGCGATCACCAGGCCCTGCTGCGTCCCTTGTTCATGTTGTCGTTCCTGGTCGACGATTTTCTCGCCGAGCACGCGCATTTCGGCGCCGACACCGTCATCCTGTCCTCGGCCTCGAGCAAGACCGCCTTCGGGCTGGCGCACCTGCTGCATAGCCAACGCAAGGGACTCCGCGTCATCGGCCTGACCTCGGCAGCCAACGTCGCGTTCGTGCGCTCGCTCGGCTGCTACGACGACATCGTGACCTATGACGCGGTCGGCACGCTCGACCCGACGTCGCGCACAGCCTTCGTCGACATGGCCGGCAATGCCGGTCTGCGCGCCGCCCTGCATCGGCACTACGGCGACAATCTCGTCTATTCCGGTCGTGTCGGCCTGACGCATCAGGACGGTCGTGACGACGCGGAGACACTTCCCGGTGCCCGGCCCGCCTGGTTCTTCGCGCCCGACCAGATCAGGAAGCGCGCCAGGGAATGGGGCCCCGGCGGCATCGAGACGCGACTCGGCGCGGCGTGGCGGGACTTCGCGCCCCGGCTCGACGGCTGGCTCACGATCACCGACGGGCGCGGCCCCGATGCCGTGCAGCGCGTCTATCTCGACACGCTGCACGGACGCATTCCACCGGATCAGGGACATATGCTGACGATGACGGCGTGAGATGCTTTCCGCCTGGGGCCGATCGCGTGTAGCCTTGCTCGAACTCAGGTTGCGCGAATTCACGGAGGCCACGGCATGTCCGCCATTCTCGGCTCGGGCGATTACAGCTATCGCGTCGTCAAGGACTGGGCGAAGCTGCCCGACGGCTGGGCGTTGACCGACGTCGCCTCCGTCGCCGTCGACAGCAAGGACCGCGTCTACGCCTTCAACCGCGGCGCCCATCCGATGATCGTGTTCGATCGCGACGGCAATTTTATCAGGAGCTGGGGCGAGGGCCTGTTCAGCCGCGCCCATGGCCTGTCGATCGACAGCGCCGACAATCTCTACTGCACCGACGACGGCGACCACACGGTGCGCAAATGCACCGATGACGGCAAGGTGCTGCTGACCATCGGCCTGCCGGAGCGTCCCACCCCGTTCATGAGCGGCGAGCCGTTCAACCGCTGCACCCACACCGCGCTGTCTCCGTCCGGCGAGATCTACGTCTCGGACGGCTACGGCAACGCGCGGGTCCATAAATACACGCCCGATGGCCGGCTCATCCGCAGCTGGGGGGAGCCGGGCTCCGATCCCGGCCAGTTCAACATCGTTCACAATATCGCCACCGACGCCGACGGCTTCGTCTATGTCGCCGACCGCGAAAACCACCGCATCCAGGTGTTCGACGGCGAGGGCCGCTACGAGACGCAGTGGAACAACCTGCACCGGCCCTGTGCGCTGTGCGCCTGCGGGCCCAAGCGCAAGACCTTCATCATCGGCGAACTCGGCCCAGGCATGCCGGTGAATCTCAACGTTCCCAATCTCGGCCCGCGCCTGACCATCACCGATTCCACCGGCCGCCGCATGGCCCGGCTCGGCGGCGAGCACGGCCCCGGCCTGGAAACCGGCCGCTTCCTCGCGCCGCACGGGCTCGCGATCGACTCGCGGGGCGACATCTATGTCGGCGAGGTCGGCGTCACCAATTGGAGCACGAGCTTCCCCGACCGCCCGATGCCGGCCGAGGTCAATAGTCGCCGCTGCCTGCAGAAGCTGGAGCGGGTCCCGGCCTGATGGCATCGGGGAACCGGCCGGCTCAAGGGCGAGGCTCTCATGCAAGCCATTTGCACTGTGGCAGTCGCCCGCCGCCATGGTTCTGACGCGCTCGGGGCATACGCTGGGGTATGCGGGAGAAGCCATGTCAAGCCATTCTTGGGGCTTCACAATCCCGTCACGCTGAATGTAGTATGTCGAAGCATGCTGCTTCGCAGCCGGATGGAGGCCAGGAGCGTTAATTGAACGCACATGTCTCGCAAGGCGGTTGGCCGGTGTTGGTCCTGAACGCGGACTTCCGGCCACTGAGTTATTATCCGCTGTCGCTTTGGTCCTGGCAGGACGCGATAAAGGCGGTGTTCCTCGATCGCGTCAACATCGTCGAGTACTACGACCGGGCGATCCGGAGCCCCTCGTTCGAGATCCAGTTGCCCAGCGTCGTTTCGCTGAAATCCTTCGTCAAGCCGAGCACGCATCCGGCCTTCACCCGCTTCAACGTTTTCCTGCGCGATCGCTTCGCCTGCCAGTACTGCCACTCGGGCGACGACCTCACCTTCGATCACGTCATTCCGCGCAGCAAGGGTGGCCAGACCACCTGGGAGAACGTCGTCGCCGCCTGCTCGCCCTGCAATTTGCGGAAGGGCAATCTGACGCCGCAGCAGGCCAAGATGTTTCCCAAGCAGGCGCCCTACGCGCCGACCGTCCACCAGCTCCACCGCAACGGCCGCCTGTTCCCGCCGAACTACCTGCACGACAGCTGGCTCGACTATCTCTATTGGGACACCGAGCTCGATCCGTAGCGGATGTAGCAACTCCCCAGCGACGTCATTGCGAGCGATCCGCCCGGCGCCAGTCCCGGCTGGATGCAGCCAGGCCATCCATTCCAGCGCGCCGCCCCGGATCGCTTCGGCGCAAATGCGTCCTGCGATGACGACACGACTCCTGCCTGCAGTCCCCCGCCCAGCGGCGCCCGCGCTCAGCCGCGGTATAATGGTCTGGATTAACCCCACCTTAGGCCACCGTTCCGCATGCTCGCGAGCTGCCGCATGGGGCCGCCGCCATGGCTGCCTCCTTCCGCCATATACCCAGCAGGGCCGTCCGTTCCGCGCATGCAAACCGCACCCACCGATTGCAAAGCGGCGGCGCTTGCGAAAGCCCAGGCTACGAGCTCGCTGCAGAACATTTCCCTCACTCTGTTCGCCAACGTGGCGATCGCAACCTCGCTGGCGCTGCTGCTCTACTTCAGGGAAGGCAACACGCTCATCTTCTGGTGGCTGGGCGCGGCGATCACCTTCGCCGTGCTGCGCGCCGGATGGGTCTCGCATCTGAAATCGTCGGGCCGGATCGACCGCGACCCGCACCGGGTGCTGCGCAGTCTCACGCTGATGGCCCTTGCCAGCGGACTGCTCTGGTCTGTCGTGCCGCTGGCGCTGCCGTTGTTCTCGCACGCGCAGAACGTCAACGACGTCGTCTTCATCATGGCCGGCACCACCACCGGCGCCATCATCCAGAGTCTCGCCTATTCGCCGATGGCGATCGCCTTCGGCGCGCCGCTGATGGGCTCGACCGTGTTGCGGATGCTGATCTCCGGCAGCGATGTCGGCTACATCGTCGCGGCCGACGTCGCATTCCTGACCGTCATGCTGTTCCGCGCGGCACTGCTCGGCGAGCGCAATTTCATCGCCAACCAGAATACGGCGATCGAGGCAACGGTCCTGGCGGAGTCGGTGGCCGAGGCCAACCAGGCCCTGGAGCGCCTGGTCCGCACGGACTCGCTGACCGGCCTCGCCAATCGCAGCCACTTCCGCAACGTGGCCGCTGCGGCATGCCGCTCCGGACGCGCGGTCGCGTTCCTCCTGCTCGACATCGACAACTTCAAGACCATCAACGACGCCCGCGGCCACGAGGCCGGCGACCGGGTGATCGAGGCGGTGGCCGCGCTGCTGCGATCGGGCTGCCGAGCGGACGACCTTCCGGTCCGGCTTGGCGGCGACGAATTCGTGGTCGTGCTGCAGGGCGGCGACGTTGCCGTCCGCTCCGTTGCATTGGCCGAATGGCTGATGGCCTCGCTGTCGCCGCCGCTCCTGATCGCAGGCCAGGCGCTGCCCGTCAGCTGCTCGATCGGCATCGCCGTGGATGCGGAGGGCAATATCGACCTGGAGGAGCTGTCCGCCCGGGCCGATGCCGCGCTCTATCGCGCCAAGGACGACGGCCGCGCGCGCATGCGCGTGTTCGATGCCGATATGCAGTCCGAGCTCACGCTTCAGCGCCGTCTCGATGCGGAGCTGCCGGCGGCGCTGGCCCGCCGCGAGCTGCATGTCGAGTTTCAGCCGCAGGTCGCGATGGCCACCCGGGAGATCATCGGCTTCGAGGCGCTGCTGCGCTGGAAGCACCCCAACGTGGGCTTGATTCCGCCGCCGGACATCGTGTCCGCGGCGATCCGATTGCGCCTGTCCGGCCAGCTCACCGAGTTCGTCGGCGAACGGGTCTGCGCGTTCCTGCGTGCGCTCGACCGCAAGAAGGCGCCGGCCGTCAGGGTGGCGATCAACGTGTCGCCGCGCGAATTCCCGATTCACTCGCCGGCCCAGACCCTCAAGACCGTCTCCGAGCGCTACGGCGTCGATCCGCGGCGGATCGAGATCGAGGTCACCGAAGAGGCGATGTTCGATCCCAAACGCTGCGCCGACGAGCTGAAGCTGATCCATGACTACGGCTTCGGACTGGCGATCGACGATTTCGGCGTCGGTCATTCCTCGATCGCCAATCTCATGGCGGTCGAGATCGATACGATCAAGATCGACCGCTCCTTCATCCACGGCATCACCAAGAACCGCCGGGATCAGCAGCTCGTGGCGGCCATCACCGCGGTCGCGCTGCCGCTCGGCCACCGCATCATCGCCGAGGGCGTCGAAAACGAGGAGGATGCAGAGCTGCTGCGCATGCTCGGCTGCTCCTACGGCCAGGGCTGGCTGTACGGCCGGCCGATGACGGAGAGCGATGCGATCGCGTGGCTGGCGCAGCAACGCGACGGCGCCGCGGCGGCGACCGGCCACCTGCCGGCACGCAGCGCATAGTCGCCGCGCGCCGGCTGTTCGATCCGTGGTATCCCTGCATGGGCCCGAAGTGGATCCAGCTCGCATTCGCGTCCACGCCGGGCAGTCGCCCATCGCGCAAGCGGGACCTTCACCGTGCTTGATTTCGAGCCGATCTATACGACGACCACCGCCGAGACGATCGCCCGCTTCGTGGCCGAGCATTACGTGCTGCCCGAACCGCTCGATTGCCGCATGGTCAACCGCGGCTTCAACGACGTCTACCTGATCGTCGCCGCAACCGGCGACCGCTACGTCTTCCGCCTGTCGCATCACCGCGCCCGCGGCGCGGCCGACGTCCGCACCGAAACCGATTTTGTGGCGCATCTCGCGCGCTGCGGCGTGCCCGTCGCCGCTGCAGTCCAGGCGCGTGACGGCGCTCTGTACGTCCGCGGCCGGGCGGCGGAAGGTCTGCGCGAAGGCGTATTGTTTCATGCGCTCGATGGACGGGCGCCGGAGGTGGCGTCGCTTGCCGACGCGCGCGCCAACGGCGTCACGCTCGCGAGAGTCCATGATGCCGCGACGTCCCATCGCGCCGTCGCGCCGCTCTACCGGCTGGATCTCGACCATCTGCTGCGGCGCCCGCTGGCGCGTGTCGAGGAGTTCTGCCGCATCATCGACGCCGGCGATGGCGGCGTCCTCCAGGACATCGCCACGCGAACGGCCGCGAGGATCGAGGCGATGGACGGTCTGACCTGGACGCATTGTCACGGCGACTGCCACGGTTTCAACGCTCGCATCACCGGCGACGGCGACGCCGTGTTGTTCGACTTCGACGACGGCGGTCCCGGCTATCTCGCCTACGACCTCTCGGTGTTCCTATGGGCGAAGCTGTCGTTCGGCCGGCGCTTCCATGCGGGGTGGCAGGCGTTCGTCGACGGCTATCGATCGGTCCGCCCTATTTCGGCGGCGGACTTCGAAGCCGCGCATGCCTTCGTCATCGTGCGGCACGTCTGGCTGATGGGCGAACAGGCCAGCCGGTCGCGCGAATGGGGCAGCGAGCCGGTCCGCTGGGTCACGCGCGAGCGCGAATTTCTCGAAGCCTGGGAGGCCGAGCGACTGGCTGATCGTCTGTTTTGACTTTGGACGTAAATCCGGTCGAACTCAGTCCGCCTCCTGCACGAAAAGAGACGGGATGCGCGAGAACATCCCCTTGATTTGCCATGCGCGCCGGGGAAACTGGTTCAGGCATCTGCATGGGGGCTAAGAGAATGCAATCACGGTTGAAGTCTGGGTTTCGGCGCGATCAGCATCGCAGCGAGCTGCTCGCTCGCTCCGCAAATGCCATGATGCTCTTCTTGGTTGCCGTCCTTCTCACGGCATGTAACGCGACGTCGGTCGTCGTCGAGCCACAAGGCCGGCAACTCAGCGCTGGAATGGCGCGCATCTACTTCATTCGCCACGAGGCCGTTCTGTCCGCTATCGGCAAACCGGACGTGAGGGTTGACGACAAGCTGGTCGGATCATTGGCGGTAGGCAGCTATTTCGTCGTCGACCGTGCTCCCGGTCCGCATCGGATCGCGATCTACGGCGCAATGGATTCGACCGGGTGGCAGACCAGCTTGGACCTGTTGCCGGGAACGTCCTACTATCTGGAGATGGGCCCGGTGGTCTTGCGAAACATCGACGGCTTCAGAGTTGCGGAAATGGGCATCACCGGCCAGCCTTTGCCCGGCCGTCCCGGCATGAACTCGCCCTTCATGTTCTATCTTCTCGATCCGTCGGCTGGGGCGGCGGCCGTCGCCCGGCTGCCGGCGCGCAGCTCGTAACCGTCTCGGCGAGGTTCGCGCAAAATGCCCAGATGCACCTCAAAGAGGTCGTGTCCTCCGCGCAACAGAAAGCGGCACAGCGTAGCGCAGCAGATTGTCAACGCACTCGCGATGTGATTAGTAGCCGCCGGCGTCGAGCATTCCGCTCCGCCGACAGGAGAAGACGATGACTGCGATCATCCGTTGCTCCGCCAGGAGCCGCCGGGACTGATCCTCGCGTGAGGCGAGGTGTGGTCCGGCACGTGCGCGTCTGCGCGCGCCGATAATCCCCGACCATCCCGTCTCAATCTATCTCCTAGGTATCACTCCATGGGCAATTCCCATCGCGTGGACGGCCGTGCGCCGGTCCACGGCTTCTACTCGTCCAGCTCCTGGATCGAGGGCGCTGCCGTGCGCCAACTCGAAACGGTGGCTGACATCTGTGGCGTGCGCGCGGTCGCCGGCATGCCGGATCTGCATCCCGGCAAGTTCGGTCCGGTCGGCTGCGCCATCCTCGCCGATCACATCCACCCGGCCTTCGTCGGCTCCGACGCCGGCTGCGGCATGGCGCTGTTCGCGCTCGACGTCGCCGCCCGCCGCATCCGCGTCGACAAGGCCGCCGACCGGCTGCGTGACGTCGCCAAACCCCATGACGGCGACATCGCGGGCGAACTCGCAGCTCATGAAATTGCACCGTCGGATTTCGATGCCGCGCTCGGCACGATCGGCGGCGGCAATCACTTCTGCGAGTTGCAGGCGGTCGAGGAGGTGTTCGATCCGAGCTTCGGCATCGATCGCGACCGCGCTCATCTGCTGGTGCATTCGGGCTCGCGCGGCCTCGGCCACGCGCTGCTGGAACGACAGCTGGCCGAGGGACTCAGGCCGCTCGCACCCGACAGTGAGGCCGGCCAAGCCTATCTGGCGGCACACGACCGCGCGCTGCGCTGGGCCGCGCTGAACCGGCAGATGATCGCGCAACGTGCCGCCACAGCGCTGCGCTGTGCGGCCGATCCCGTCTGCGCATGCTCGCACAATTGTGTCGAGCATCGCGGAGATGGCGTGCTGCACCGGAAGGGCGCAGCACCATCCGACCAGGGTCTGGTCGTCGTGCCGGGCTCGCGCGGCGCGCTGTCCTATCTGGTCGCGCCGCTCGCCACGGCGCCGAAGGAGGCGCTGGATTCGATCGCGCACGGCGCCGGCCGCAAGTTCGACCGGGCGTCGATGGTCGGCCGCGTCGGCTCTACCAGGTCGGATCGTGAGCGGTTGGCGCGCAATCCGTTCGGCGGCCGCGTGATCTGTGAGGATCGCGCGCTGCTCGTCGAGGAGGCCCCTGAAGCCTACAAGCCGATCGCCGGCGTGATCGCCGATCTCGAAAGCTTCGGGCTCGCGCGCGTCGTCGCCAGCTTCCGTCCGCTGGTGACGGTGAAGAAGATCGCGCTCGAGCGGCCGCGCAAGGAGGACCGGCGATGAGACGCCTGCTCCTCACGTCAGGCCGCGGTCCCGCCGAATGCCGGATCGCGGTGGCACATGCGCTGCAGCGGATCCGTGACGAAGCCGAGGCGGCGGACTGCGATTGCGCGATCGCGCGCGAACAGGGCGACCGGCACGGGCCAGCCAGCGCGATCGTCGTGCTGGACGGGCCGGCGGCGGCTGATCTTGCGCGCCGCTGGACGCAAGGCGCGCTGCTCTGGGTGTGCCGCAGCCCGCTGCGGCCGCATCACGGCCGCAAGAACTGGTTCGTCGGTGTCGTCGATCTGCCGCTGCCCGCGCAGCTGCCGCTCCTCGCCGCCACTGACGTCCGGTTCGAGAGCTTTCGCGCCGGCGGTTCCGGCGGCCAGCACCAGAACAAGACCGAGAGCGCGGTGCGCGCCGTCCACCTGCCGACCGGCCTGGTCGCAAT
>JBARNF010000747.1:0-9384 GCA_049802835.1 Bradyrhizobium sp. | reverse complement strand
GAACAGATGGGCGAGGCCGATGGCATGGCCAACCCTCTCCAAACGATGCAGGGGCGAGCCTCCCTCGCCGAGGCTGACGCCGTCGCTTTGATCGACGGGAAGCACGTCGCCGTAGCGCCACAAGCCTCTGCCGGATCCGGGGCCGGGCTTGTCGCGCCGCCGCAGCATCGATGGATCATAGGCGACGGCCAGGTTGCTGGGCGCGTCCGGCCGACACTGCGGGCAGTCCTCGGCGTAATGATCCGGCGGATACAGCGACCCGCACCGCACGCACTGGAGCCCCGCGACGAACGCCATGACCTTATTCCTCGCGTGTGTGCAGCCGACGTCACGGTCAATAGCGGCCGAGGATCGGCCATTCCTCGACCTCGTCGTTTCTCACGACCTGAAATGACGAATGGAGGTTGACGGTCGGGTCGCAATGCGTCGCCCCGATGAGGACGCGCGCGCCGATCTCCGGGGCGTGCTGTCCGGGCGGAATGCTGATGATTCCGTGCTCGTCGCCGGCAAACCTGTAGGCCGATCCGGCGGGAACTCCCACCAGATGACAAGGCGCCGGTCCGTTCGTCGCCAACGCCTTGGTGCCGGCATCGACCGTCACCTGGCCGGGACGATTGACGGACACCACGGAGGCGAGGACGAACAAGCTTGGAGAAAAGGAAAGCCCACCGGCGTCGTCGACCACCCGGGCGTAGTCCGCGTCCATGAACACGTAGGAGCCGACCTGCAGCTCGTTGTACGGCCCGCCGGCGTCATAAGTGTACGCGCCTGTGCCGCTGCCGGTCACGATGGCCGGCGCCAAGCCTCCCCGAGCCAGAGCGCGCGCAAACTCGCGCAAGACCGTCGCGGCGCCGGCCGCCGCCGCGCAGCGCTCCGTGGGATCGACGATGTGCTGCGCCTGGCCGGCGAAGCCTTGAATTCCCGCGAACGCGAGTTGCGGCGCCCGCGCAATCGCTTTTGCGAGCTCGATCCCGTGGGCCAGATCAGTGACGCCGGTCCGGGCCTGTCCGACGTCGATATCCAAAACGACCTGCAACGGGCGGTCGCCCGGTCGAAGGTGTTGCACCAGACCCTCGACCTGGGCGGCATGATCCACCACGACGGTCAGGCCTCTTTCCCGATTCAACTTCGCCGCCAGGGAGAACTTGGCGTCTCCCATCATGGGCGAGGTGATCAGTATGCCGGTGATGCCCGCGGCATCCAGCGCAGCCGCCTCCGCCACGGTGGCACACGCGATTCCCACGGCGCCGGCGTCGATCTGGAGAGCGGCGATGTGCTTCGACTTGTGCGTCTTCGCATGCGGCCGAAGGCGGATGTCGGCGCGCCGCGCCATGGCTGCCATGCGTGCGATGTTGTGCTCCAGGCTCTCTCGGTCGATGACGAGCGCCGGCGTTCGGAGCCCATGAAGGGTACGGCCGTGAAGGGAAATCGCCATGCGCATCTCTTGTCAGTGCCGGGCCGCATCGAAAAGGCCGAGCGCAATCCTCGCCATCATCGGACGTGCGGCATCACCTCTTCGGAGAACCACTGGATCTGCTCGATGAACTCTTTCTGCTCGTTGACGGCGACGACCATGGCGGCACAATGATCGACGCCCACGCCCTTCAGCGTCTGGATCTTTTCGATGACCGATGCGGGCGAGCCAACGAGGTTCGCGGTGATCTGATGAATCGGATCCCGGCCCGTATAGGCCAGTGATTTCCGATGCGCGACCAGCCCGCTCTGCATGTAGGTCTTTTCCGCGTCCTCCATCGTCTTGCCGAGGAGCAGGGAGAACTGGGGAGCGATCTCGATCCGACTCGGATCGCGGCCAAGCTCGGCCGCACGCTTCCTGATATGCTGAATGCGCTCCGCGATCTCGTGAAAGGGCCGCCATCCTGGCAGCCAGCCTTCGCCGACGCTGGCGGCGCGCTCGAGCGAAGCCGTATTGTGGCCGCCGATATAGAGCGGAAACGGATTCTGCTTCGGCTTCGGAAACATCTCCAGGTTCTTGAAGGAATAGTACTGCCCTTCGAACGTGGCGACCTTTTCCGTACTGAGGATCTTGAAGGCCTTCAGTCCCTCTTCCAGCATGTCGCCGCGGCGCGCGTTCGGGTAGCGGTTCCCGGCCCACGCCTCGAATTCCTCGCGGTACGCCCCGAGGCCGACGGCCATCATGAACCGGCCGCCCGAGATTTGATCGATGGTCGCCACCTGCTTGGCGAGCAATACGGGCTCGCGCATCGGCATGACCAGGAGCGCGGTGCCGACCCGCAGCGTGGTCGTCGCCTGCGCGATCATCGCCATCGTGATCAGCGGATCGTAGAAATTCGGCGGCTGCGGAAAGAGGTCCCTGACGTAGTGCTGCGTGGTGATGTGGTCGTTTCCCCAGACCGCGTCATATCCCAGCTTTTCGCAGAGCTGGCCGACGCGAACCAGATCGGCCGGCTCGCAGAATGGGATATTGTAAGCCAGCCCTTCATAGCCCGTGGCCAAGCAAACCGAGAATTTCATCGCAAGTCTCTCCTCGTGTGTGGCCGGTGCCGCAGGATTGCGCGGATGCTGGCTCGGCCTCGCGTCATGCGGCGCATCCGATGCGTCCGGCGTCCGGCAGGGCCGCGCTAGACCAGCCGCAGGCTCGTCCCCATGGTCATGAGCGATTCGGCACCGTCGCCGGTCACGCGGATCATGTCCTCGACCTGAAGACCAGCGAAGCCGAGCTCGTAATAAGGCGTCTCGACGCAGATCACCATGTTCTCCTCGAGAACGTCGGTGGAGCTGTCGGAGATGTTCGGCGGGTCGTAACCATCCACGCCGATTCCGTGTCCGACATGGCTGCGCTTGAAGTGGGGAATGCCTTCTTGCCGCACGGCCGTCACGACTTCGTTGAAAAGGTCGGCAACCTTCAGGCCCGGCTTGATCACCTCGTAGGCGCGCAGGACGCCCTTCTCGACCGCCCGGTGATACTTGGCGATCTTCGCCGACGGCTCGCCGAAGCAGGCAATGCGCGCCATGTCGGACCGGTAGTGCCGATAACGGCCGCCCACATCGAAGCGGATGACGTCGCCCCGATTCAACGCGCGGCGCGACGGCTGCACATTGATCATCGCGCTGCGATTGCCGAAGCCGATGCAGCCCACCACGGGCGTCGCGTCGTGCTGAACGGTGCAGCCATTGAACGCCCGCAGCATCTCTTGCTCGGTCACGCCTTCGGCGGCGATCTTCAACGCGGCCTCGATCGACTTTTCCGCGATGCCCGCGGCGCGCCGGAGCCGCGCGATTTCATCCGGCGTCTTGACCGATCTGACCCTCTCGAGCAAGCCGAAGCAGCGGACGAATTCCACGCCCGGCAAGGCGGCGCGAAGCTGATCCATGCATTGCGGGGTGATTCCCAGCTCGTCGATGCCGACCTTTCCGCGCGTCAGACCTCGCTCCGTCATCGCCGCCACCAGCGCCTCGACCGGCCCCTTGTAGGACGGGCTGTCGAAAAGCCGACGTTGCGTCGTGTCGGCTCCGTCCAGATCGGCCGACGGATCGACATCGATCTGGAAAAATCCGTACCGACGAATGTCCTCGACCCAGATATCCTGGTCCGCGATCAGATCGACGATGCCCGAATTCGCGACGATGCAGCCGTCCGCCCCATCCTCCGAATGTAGGACATAGACCTGCGGCCCGCGGCGGACCCATTGCGACATCGCCCAGAATCCGCTGAGATACGTAACGCTTTCCGGGCATGTCCCGATGACCGCACCGAGCCCGTCCCGCTTCATCAGCTCGTGCAAACGAGGGAAATGAGTGAGCACAATCGCCTCCGATCATGTTCCGATAAACGGAACGTTGTTCCAGCAAATGTGGACGCCGCTCGAAACGGAGTCAAGCGAGGAGGTCGCGTTGACTTTAGCCGGGCGCAATGAGACGATCAAATCGGAACGGCGTCCCGATAATCGAAACGAAAACCCTTGCCCCGGTGATCGGCTCTTCAACCGACCGATGAAAATATGACGAACAGTCCACATATCAGCATCCGTCTCCATGGCGCGATCACGGCGCGTCGATGCGTGGAGCTTGCGCGGCTGGCCGATGCCGCTGGCTTCACCAGCGTGTGGTTCGCGGAGAACGCCTTTGCGCGCGGGATCCTTCCGGCGGCGGCCGCTTGCGCGGCGGCGACCGAGCGATTGCAGATCGGGGCCGGAGTGTTCAATCCGTTCAGTCGCCATCCCACCATGATGGCGATGGAAATCGGCGCGCTCGACGAGCTGTCGAATGGGCGCGCCACGCTCGGCATCGGCTCGGGCATCGGCTCGGCGGTGGAGAAGATCGGCTTCAGCGCGGACAAGCCGTTGCTCGCGCTGCGCGACACGCTGGCAATCGTCAGAGGCCTGTTGCGAGGTGAAGAGGTCGATTACGCCGGCAAGGCGTTTTCAGCCAAAAAAGTGAAGCTGGGTTACCGTTCGCGCGCGGATATTCCGATCTTTCTTGCCGGTCGCGGCGACTTGACGTTGAAATTCTGCGGTGAAGCGGCAGACGGCCTGATCATATCGAACATGTGCTCCGTCGAATTCGCCGGCCGTGCGGCGGCGATCGTGCAGTCGAGCCGCCGTGCGGCCGGCCGGACGGGAACCGCCCGCGTCGTCCATTACATGCCCTGCGCCGTCCGCAAGGATGGCAACGAGGCGATGATCGCGGCCAAACGCGCGATCGGAGAGATGCTTCCCGGCTTCTGGTCGCTCGGCCAAAGGATCGCTCCGGCCAAAGAGGGGCTGCTGGCCGGTACGCACATCACGGAAGAAGAATTCGCGGCCGCCGCGAACCGGCTTCGCGCCGGCGAGGATGCGGCGCAGGTTCTCGATGAGCGCTTCGTCGAATCCTTTTCGCTGTCCGGCACTCCCGACGAATGCCTGGCTCGCACGAGAATATTCGCCGCCTCGGGCATCACCGAACTTGCCCTGACGTTCGACGGCCCGACCGCCTGCGAAGATATCATGCTTCTGGGTGAAGCGCTCGGGCGACGCAGCCGCGCATGAGAGTGCATGTGATCAAACGGGACGGCCGAGGAGAATGTCATGCCTCGTAAGGGCAGGACGACCGAAGAGAACCAGTCTGTCGCGCGAGCGCTCAAGATATTGAATCTCATGGCCGATCACGCGGAACCTCTGGGTGTGCGCGAGGTTGCGCGCCAGTTGCGGGTGGCCCCCAGCATCGCCCATCGCCTGGTGAAGACGTTGGCTAACGGGGGCTTTCTCGAGCAGACGAGCGAGGCCTCCCGCTACAAGATCGGATACAAGGCGTTCCAGATCGGAAACGCATTCGTCGGCCAGAAGAATCTGCATGCGGCGGTGATGCCAGAGCTCTATGCCCTCGCTGAGCAGCAGATCAATGCGTTCCTCGGCGTGCTTCGTGACAGAAGCGTCATCTACCTCGCGACCGTGCAGAGCAACGGACCGGTCGCCATCACCCATCGCCCCGGAGCTCAGACTTATCTTCACTCCACCGCCATGGGGAAAGCTCTGCTGGCGGAAATGTCGGACGAGGACGTGCGTGCGCTCTTGGCGCACGGCCTCTTGCCTCGGCTCACGCCGCAGACCAAGACCTCGATGAATCAGTTGCTGTCCGACCTGCACGACGTGCGGCGATTGGGCTACGCGATCAGCGATGCGGAAAACCGGGAAGGCTTCTTTTCCGTCGGGGCGGTGATCCGGGATTCCAGCAGCCGGGCGATCGCTGTCATCAGCGGGGCCATCCCCAAATCGAATCTGACGACGCGCGAGCGCGCAAAGATCGTCAGGCTCGTCGTCGATGCGGCGCGAAACGCGTCCCGGAAGCTCGGTGCGCCGAACGCGACCGCACATTGAGCCGTGCGACATTCTGATTCGTCATGCCCGCGACAAGCGCGAGCATGACGATCGACAGGTCCCGATCGAAGACCGCTGATCTCACATTTTTGGGATCTTTGCCGCCTCGACGGCTTGCTTCCACCGTACCCGTTCTGCCGCGAAGAACTTCGCCACGTCGTCCGAGGTGCCGCCGATCGGCTCGGAGCCGATCGAGCGCATTTTCTCAGCGACGTCGGGTTTACGCAGAATCCGGTTCGATTCTTCGCTCAGCTTGTCGACGATCGATCGCGGCGTGCCGGCCGTCGTCGACAATGCGTTCCAGGAGCTCAACTCGTAGCCCTTGAGGACGGTGCCGATCGGGGCAATGCCCGGCAGCAGCGATACCGGATCGCGCGTCGACACGCCCAGCGCGATCAACTGGCCGGAGCGGATGAACGGCAGGATCGGCCCGAGATTATCGATGGTCATGTCGACTCGGCCGGTGATCAGATCCTGAAGCGTCTGGGCGGTTCCTCGGTAGGGAACGTGATTGATCTCCACACCGGCCATCGCGCCGAACAGCGCCGCCGCCAGATGGCTGGTCGATCCGATGCCCGCCGAGGCGTAGTTGATCTTGCCCGGGCTGGATTTTGCCTTGTCGATCAGTTCCTGGATGGACTTCACGTCCATCGACGACGGAACGACCAACACATTGGGATAAGACGCCACCATCGTGATCGGCGTGAACGACTTCTCCGGGTCGTACTGCAGGCTCGAATAGATGTACTGATTGATCACATGGCTCGCCGGCGGCGCGACGAGGAGGGTATATCCGTCCGGATCGCTGCTCGCGACGCTCGCCGCGCCGATGTTGGTGCCGGCGCCCGGACGGTTCACGACGGTGAAAGGTTGCTTGAAGGCCGTCTGCAGATGCTCGGCCATGATGCGCGTGAGGATATCCGTGTTGCCGCCGGCGACGAAGGGAACGACGATCTGAACCGGTCGGTTGGGGTAATCATCTCTTGCGACGGCAGGCGTGGATGCGATGAGAAGAGATGCAGCCAATCCGATATGCACCGCTCGAAGCATGTTGTGTCCTCTCTGCTTCACCGATCGTCCGCTGCCTTCGCAGCGCTTGTTCGCATTAGATCACATCGCAAAGCCGTCGTGAAGCAAAACGCATCGAAGCTTGACTTCCGAACACTCTCGGCATTCCATTGCTGGGTACATCGGAACAACGTTCCGAATAAAGGAACGCACGGCGCGCGCCGATAACCTGATATGAGCGGGCGCAACTCAAAGAGGTGGTGGCGGGTCGACTGGCGGGCGCCGGTTGCTTCGATGCCATGCTCGATGACTTTGCGGCACATCGCACCGGCGGGGATTGTCGACGCGCGAGCAGGGGAGTTCTCACCGTGAGCGGCATTGTCATCGACCGGGACGAACTCGTCGATCTTGCTCTGAGCCTGTGCAAACTCGAAAGCCCGGCGGGACAGGAAGCTGAAGTTGGGGAATTCGTTTTTCAATGGATGCGCAAGGAAGGGTTCGAGCCGCGCAAGATCGGTATGCTGCCGGACCGCTTCAACGTGCTCGGCACCTTGCCGGGGGCGGGGGACGGCTACAGCTTGATTTTCAACAGCCACCTCGACACCGGACGGAGCAAGGCCGACCGCTGGAGCATCCGTAATCCCGACGACGACATCAATCACAGCGCGTGGCGTGACGGCGACACCCTGTACGGCGAGGGAATCGTCAACGACAAGGGGCCCATGGCGGCCTTCATGATCGCCGCCAAGGCGCTGAAATCCGCCCGGAGTCGACTACGGGGAGATCTGCTCCTGTCGGCGGTTCCCGGCGAAATCGGCTACGAAGCCGTCGATGAATTCGAGTCTCCCCGCTATTTGAGCAAGGAGGTGGGCAGTCGCTACCTGATACAGCACGGTGGCGTGGCCGATTTCGCGCTCGTCGCCGAAGGTACGGATTTCGGCTATGCCGCCATCGAGGCGGGCAAGGCGTTCTTCAAGATCGTCGTGTTCGGGGAGCCGCAGCTCTACACGCCTTTCGTGCCCGATGCGGAAATCGACGCCGAGCATCCGAACGCGATCGTGCGCGCGGCGTTGCTCGTCCCCCATTTGCAGCAGTGGGCGCGCGAGTACGAAAAGCGCTTCGTGTACAAATCGAAGCACGGCGTCATCGTGCCGAAGGTCGTGATCGGGGCGATCCGCGGCGGAAATCCGTATCACGTCACCCGGACGTCGGAAATCTGCGCGCTGTACGTCGACTGTCGGTTGACGCCCAAATCCGACCCCCTGGCGCTGCGCCGGGAGTTGCGCGACTTGCTCGCCGCGCACCAGATCCCCGGCTCGGTCGACATCTTCGTCTATCGCCGGTCCTATGAGCCCGGCGACACGACGATTCTCCTCGATGGCGTCAGGACGGCGCATCAGGAAATATTCCAAGCGGAGCTTCAGCCGGCGGCGCCCGTCATCTCGAGCATGTGGCGCGACGTCTCGATCTTCAACGAAATGGGGATTCCCGCCATCACCTACGGGCCGCCGCGGAACTTCAAGGGCCAAGCCATGACCGTCGACGATTTGGCGCGAACCGCGGAGGTGTACGCGCGCATCGCCGTCTCGGTCTGCAGCCGCGAGAAGCCGTGATGCTCTGACCGGCGCGGCTGCGCGAGGTCGGCGGACGATCGCAGGGCGTGCCGTGCTGCGAGCGGCGGTACGTATTTATCCGGATACAAAATGTCCGGCGCCGCTGTCGCATACGCGTGGCGCGACCGAGCGCTCGGGAATTGAAAATGCCTCTCTTGCAATGGACGGAAGACTACGTCACCGGGATCATGGCGGCCGATTACGAGCACCGCACGCTGATCCGGGACATCAACCAGTTCCATGACGAATGGAGCCGTCGATCCGGGGCCGGCACGGACGAGTTCTTCGCCGATGTGCTCAAGCGCCTGGGCCGGCATTTCGTCATCGAAGAGGGCGTGATGGCGGAAAGCGCCTATGCGGGGATCGACGCACACCGGGCCGATCACGAGCTACTGCTCCGGCAGCTCCGGGACATCAGGCGCGAGGCCGTGGAACGCCACCGCGATTTCGCCGGCCCGCTGGCGGAATTGCTGGAGCGTTGGCTTGCCTCCCACATCCAAGGACACGATGCCGAAATGTATCGGACGCTCGGCTTGGGGCACTGAGGGCCGGCCGCCTTGCGGCGTCGACACGCGCGGTTCCGCATGGATCATCGGGCTCCGGCAGTCGCTGCCGTTCGGGGGAAGCAATGGCCATTTCGGGAAGGGGAACGGTCGCGGTCGTGCAGGCGGCGCCCGTGCTGGTGGATCGAGACGCGACCGTCGCCAAGGCGGTGGCATTGATCGGCGAGGCCGCAGCGCAAGGCGCCGAGCTGATCCTGTTCCCGGAGGCCTTCGTCACCGGCTATCCGCGCGGGCTCGCCTTCGGCGCCGTCGTCGGCAGCCGGACGGCGGACGGGCGCAGATTGTTCCAGGAGTATTGGGACGCCGCCGTCGAGGTTCCCGGCCCGGCGACGGCGGCCTTGGGCGCCGCCGCGCGCGCCGCCAGGG
>JBARNF010000746.1:0-6249 GCA_049802835.1 Bradyrhizobium sp. | reverse complement strand
CGCGTCGTCCGGCGGCAGCGATCTGCCGTGCGATGATGATCATGGCGGCATCGATGTCGAAGCCGAGGCCGAGGAGGTGGTGCTCCGCGTCAATGCCGACCTGACCGAGCGACTGCTCGAGACCGCGCCCGTCGCCTACCGGACGCAAGTCAACGATCTGCTGCTCGCTGCGCTTTCGCGCGCGGTCTGGAACTGGAGCGGACGCGAGAACGTCGTGATCGAGCTCGAAGGCCACGGCCGCGAGGACCTCTTTCCCGAAGCCGACATCACGCGGACGGTGGGCTGGTTCACGAGTGCTTTCCCGCTTCGTCTCAGCGGCGGCGCCGACGCCGACGGTACGCTCATCATGCGCGTCAAGGAGGCGCTGCGGGCCGTGCCGGACCACGGTCTTGGCTATGGCGTCTTGCGTTATCTCGGTGCGTCGGAGCATCGTGAAGCCCTGTCGCAGCTGCCCAGCCCGCGCATCATCTTCAACTATCTCGGCCGTTTCGATGGGCAGCTCGGTGCCAAGGCAGCGTACCGGATCGCGCCGGAGGCTCCGGGTCCCATGCGGGCTGACAGCACGCCGTTGCGGACATGGCTCACGATCAACGGCGAGGTGCGCGACGGGCAGCTTCGCCTTGCCTTTCGCTATGGCCGACAGCGCTATCGACGCGCCACTGTCGAGCGGTTGGCGGAGCTCTACCGAGTTGCGCTGCACAGCCTGGTTGATCACTGCCTCGGCGGCGCAGGCTGCCTCACCCCGTCGGATGTTCCGCTGTCGGGGCTCGATCAAGCCTCGCTCGATCGGCTCTGTGCGACGCTCGATTGCCGGACCATCGAAGACATCTATCCGTTGTCGCCCATGCAGGAAGGCATGCTGTTTCATGCCATTCGGGACGGCAAGGACGACGCTTACGTGAACCAGCTCGCAGTCGAGCTGCGAGGTGTGACGCCGGCGCAGGTGCGTGAAGCGTGGCTTGCGGCGAGTGCGCGGCAGGCGGTGCTGCGGACGGGTTTCGTCTGGCAGCCTCTGTCCGGAGCGGCGCAGCAGGTCGTCTACCGCCGGCTCGATGTCCCCGTGGTCGAGGAAGACTGGCGCGCTCGTGTCGCGCAGCGTGCCAGCACCGACCTCGATGCGGCGCTTGCCGAGGCGGCGGAGCAGGAGCGCGCGCTTGGCTTCGACGTGACCCGGCCGCCATTGCAGCGGCTGCGGCTGATCCGGCTCGATGATGACAGGCTCTGGCTGGTCTGGACGCACCATCACATCGTGCTCGATGGCTGGAGCTCGGCCCGGCTGCTGGCCGATATCCTGCAGCAGATCGGCGGAGGTGTGCCGGCGGCCGCGCAAGGCAGCTATCGCGACTACATCGCCTGGCTGCAGACGCGCGATCAGGTAGCGGCGGTCGACTTCTGGCGCCAGACGCTGCGCGGGTTCGACGAGCCGACGCGTCTGGCAGACGCCTTGCGTGCGAGCGGCGCGATCGCAGCGACGACGGGCCACAGTCGGCTGACCCTGGTGCTGGAGGGCGATCTCACCACGCGCCTGCGCCGGTTCGCGACGCAGCAGCGGATCACGATGAACACGCTGCTGCAGGGCGCCTGGGCCCAGCTGCTGCGGCAGTACACCGGGCAGGACACCGTCTGCTTCGGCGTGACGGTCTCGGGGCGTCCAGCCGAGCTCGCAAGCGCCGAGGAGATGGTCGGGCTGTTCATCAACACGCTGCCCTTGATCGACGGACCGCATCCGCAGGCCGAGATCGGCGACTGGCTGCGCGCCCTGCAGGCGCAGAACGTATCCGCGCGCGACTACGAGTGGATGCCGCTGCACGAGATCCAGCGCCTTGCGGGCGAGGGCGGCCAATCGCTGTTCGACAGCATCATGGTGTTCGAGAACTATCCGATTGATCCAGCGCTGATGGATCGAAACGGTGAGGGGCCGCAGATCGGCAAGGTCGAGCATGTGACGCCGACCAACTATCCGATCGCGGTCGCTGCGTTCGGCGAGACCGAAGCTCTCCGGCTGGACTTCAACTATGATCGTGCGCTGCTGGACGAGCGCGCGGTTCGGCTGGTGAGCGTGGCCATGCGGGATTGGCTGACGCAGATTTCCGCCGATGCCACCCGTCCGACGGGCTGCCTTCAATCAGTCAGTGGTGATGCGCTCAGGCGGGTCCTGCGTTGGAGCAGAGGGGCAACAGGCCAAGCCGCATCCGATCGATCATTCGACGCGGATGCGCCCGGCGTTGTCGCGCAGATCGAGGCGCAGGCGGCACGAGCACCTGATGCGATCGCGATTGTCAGCGGTGACAGCCGGATGAGCTACGGCGAGCTGAATGCGCGGGCGAACCGGTTGGCGCGGCGGCTCAAGGAGCACGGAATAGACGCTGACGTCATGGTCGGCTTGGCGCTGGAGCGCGGGCCGACGATGATGGTGGCGCTGCTCGCGGTGCTGAAGGCGGGCGGAGCTTATCTGCCGCTTGATCCCGACTATCCCGCCGCGCGGCTCACCCACATGCTGCGCGACAGTGGTGCGCGGCTGCTGCTGACGCAAGCGACGTTGCACGATCGGTTCGCGCCGGCGCTGGCTGAGGCCGGTGCGGAGGCCTGGCTGCTCGATGGGAGTGCGCGGGAAGAGGCCGGCGACAGCGCCAATCTCGCCGTCGCCATTCATCCGGAGAGCCTCGCCTACGTGATCTACACCTCCGGCTCGACCGGATTGCCCAAGGGCGTGATGGTGCGCCATGGCGCGGTGACGAACTTCCTGGCGACGATGGCGGAGCAGCCGGGAATCACGTCCGACGATCGCGTGCTCGGGCTGACCTCGCTGTCGTTCGACATCGCAGTGTTGGAATTGTGGCTGCCGCTGACCCATGGCGCGCGTGTGGTGCTCGCCGATCGTGCTTCTGCGCACGATCCGGCTGCGCTGAAGGCGCTCGTTGCCCGGCATGGCGTGACCATGATCCAGGCGACGCCGTCGAGTTGGCGCATGCTGCTCGATCACGAGCGACCGGAGCCGTGGCTGCCCCAGGACTGCACCGTGCTGAGCGGTGGCGAGGCGCTGGCGCCTGATCTGGCGCGACGTCTGGCGGAGCTGGGGAGAGAGGTGTGGAACCTGTATGGGCCGACCGAGACCACGGTGTGGTCGGCGCGTCATCGGCTCGATGCTGAGGATCCGACGCCGGTGCTCGGCGGACCGATCGGCAACACCACGCTTCATGTGCTCGACGCCAATCTCAACCTCGCTCCGATCGGCGTGGCTGGAGAGCTCTTCATCGGCGGTGAGGGGCTGGCGCGCGGCTATTGGAGCCGAGCCGGTCTGAGCTCTGAGCGGTTCATTCCGGATCCGTTCGGTGCCGCTGGAGCGCGGCTCTACAGAACCGGTGATCTGGTGCGTTGGCGTCCCGAAGGCGTGCTCGATTATGTCGGCCGCGCCGATCATCAGCTGAAGATCCGGGGCCACCGCATCGAGCTCGGCGAGATCGAAGCGCGGCTGCGGGAGCAGCGCGGGGTGCGCGACAGCGTGGTGGTGGCGCAGGGGTTGGGCGGAGGCCGGCAGCTCGTCGGCTATGTCAGCGGCGACCAGTCGCTCGACGGCGCCAACCTGCGCGCGACGCTGATAGCGTTGCTGCCGGACTACATGGTGCCGGCACATGTCGTGGTGGTGCCGCGGCTGCCGCTGACGCCGAACGGCAAGATCGACCGCCGCAAGCTGCCGCCGCCATCGCAAGGCGAAACGGCGCGGCAAGACTATGAGGCTCCCGTTGGAGAGATCGAGACCACGCTGGCTTGCATCTGGACGGAGCTGCTCGGCGCGGACCGTGTCGGCCGTAGCGATCGCTTCTTCGAGCTGGGCGGCCACTCGTTGCTGGCCGTACGACTGATGAGCCGCGTCTCGCAGCAGTTCGGCGTTTCGGTGCAGATGTCCGAGCTGTTCGCCCATCCTGAATTGTCAGAGTTTGCCCGCATCGTCTCGATCAACCTGATCGAGGAGCAATTCGAAGAGCGTGAGCTCCAGGAACTGATCGAGGCAGAGCTGTGATGAATAGACAGTCAACCAAGCCGAGCCTGCGGGATCTCGATCCTGATGCGTTGCAGCGGCTGGCGCTGGCCGCCAGAGAGCGCGGCTGCAGCGCCGGCAAGCGCAAAGCCGACACGATCCCGGTCGTCGATCGTGAGAGCAAGCTGCCGCTGTCCTTCGCGCAGCAGCAGCTGTGGCTGCTGGCCCAGCTCGATGGCAGCAGCGCAAATTATCACATCGACGCAGTGCTGCGCTTTCGGGGACGGCTCGACATCGCCGCATGGCGCCGCAGCCTCGATCGCCTGTTCGCGCGCCACGAGGCGCTGCGGACGATTTTCGTCGCCGAGCAGGGGGAGCCGCGTGTGCGGCTGTTGCCGCCTGACATGCCGCTGCCGCTGGAGATGCATGATCTTCGCGGCTTGCCGGATTGCGAGCAGCGGCTGCGTGGCCTGCTCGACGCGAGCATGCGTGTCCCGTTCGATCTCGCCGACGGTCCCTTGATTCGTAGCAGCCTGATCCAGCTCGATGAAGACGAACATGTCGTGCTGCTCAGCCAGCATCACATCGTCTTCGACGGATGGTCGATGGGCGTCATCGTGCGCGAGCTCTCCGCGCTGTATGGCGCGTTTGTCGACGGCCAAGGTGATCCTCTGGCGCCGCTTGCGATCCAATATCCGGACTATGCGGTGTGGCAGCGCCGATCGTTGACGGAAGAGCGACTGCAACGGCAGCTAGCTCATTGGACGGCTGTGCTGGCTGATGCACCGCCGTTGTTGACACTGCCGACCGACCGGCCGCGGTCCGCGCCCCGATCCGTTGCCGGTGCTGCGGTGCCGGTCGAGATCGACGCCGACCTGTCGGCCGAGATCAGGCGGCTGGGTCTTGCGCTGGGCGCCACGCCGTTCGTCATCGTGCTGTCGGCGTGGGCCATCGTGCTGTCGCGGCTCGCCGGGCAGCATGATCTCGTCATCGGTACGCCGACGGCAAATCGCACACGTCCGGAGGTGGAAGGGCTGATCGGCTTCTTCGTGAACATGCTGGCGCTGCGGCTCGATGTTTCGGAAGCGCCGAGCGCGGCTGAGCTCATCAGTCGCGTGAAGACGGCGGTGCTCGCGGCGCAGGACCATCAGGACCTGCCTTTCGAACATCTGGTTGAGGCGCTCCAGCCGCCGCGGCAGCCGGAGTATACGCCTGTCTTCCAGGTGGTGTTCGCCTGGCAAAGCAATGATCCCGGTGCATTCGATCTTCCTGCCCTGACGGTCGAACGGCTTTCGACCGAACAGCGCATGGTGAAGTACGACCTCGAACTCGATCTGAGCGAAGGCGGCGGTCGCATCTCGGGTAAGCTGAACTATGCGACGGCGTTGTTCGATGAGAGCTCGGTTGAGCGTCATCGCGCGTACCTGCTGGCCGCGCTGCGGGCCATGGTTGCCGACAGTGATCGGCCGGTACATCGGATCGACATCCTGTCAGCTGAGGAGCGCTCGCTGCTCCTGGACACCTGGAATCGCACGCAGTCGACCTATCCATCCGACCGCTGCATCCAGGAGCTGGTCACCGAGCAGGCGCGCCGGAGTCCATCCGCGGTGGCGTTGGTCCATGATGACGTCAAGGTGACCTATCGCGAGCTTGAGTCGACGGCTAATCGCCTGGCGCATCACCTCGTTGCGCGCGGCGCGGGCCCGGATCGCCTGGTGGCGATCTGCCAGCACCGCGGCATCGACGCGATCGTCAGCGTGCTCGCGGTTCTCAAAGCAGGGGCGGCGTATCTGCCGCTCGATCCGGCCTATCCGCCACAGCGGCTGCGCGAGATCGTAGCCGACGCCGATCCGATCCTGCTGCTTTGCGACGAAGAGGGAGCGAACACGCTCGGAGCCGTGACGTGCCCCGTCATCGACGTGAAGCGCGATGCCTCGGCGTGGGCAGCACGGTCGGACGATGCGCCGGATGCCGCCGCCCGTGGCTTGACGTCCCACCATCTCGCCTACGTCATCTACACTTCGGGCTCCACTGGCATGCCGAAGGGCGTGATGGTCGAGCATCGCGGGCTGGTCAATCTGGCGCGAGCCCAGATCGTGCTGTTCAACGTCGGCCCGTACAGCCGGATCCTGCAATTCGCGTCCTTCAGCTTCGACGCAAGTGTATGGGATATCGTCATGGCGCTATGCGCCGGCGCCGAATTGCATTTGCCCGGAGACCGCGAGCACCGCGACGCGTCGGAGCTTCTGAACTATCTGTCCGAACACTGC
>JBARNF010000745.1:0-4451 GCA_049802835.1 Bradyrhizobium sp. | reverse complement strand
CTTCTATCCGGCGATCCGCAGATACTGGCCGGCGCTGCCGGACGGCGCATTGATGCCGAGCTATTCGGGCATTCGGCCGAAGATCGTACCGCCCGCCGTGGCGTCGCAGGACTTCGTGATCCAGGGTCCGCGCGATCACGGGGTCGATGGACTGATCAACCTGTTCGGAATCGAATCGCCTGGATTGACCTCGTCACTCGCGATCGCCGCTCATGTCGGCGAGCTCGTCGCAAGCTGACGTCGCAAGTGTACCGAAATAATTTGTATCGACGTTGCGTCTGGGATGGATTGTTACCATCCCAGCGCGAACGGGCATTGCAATTGGCAGTTATGTCGACTGAGACCGGATACGAGAGATCAATGAAGCGTTTCGCAGGTGACCTGCCTCAAGCGCTCAATCTCGTCCTTCACCATCAATTTACGACGCTTGAGTTCGGCTATTCGCAGGTCGTCCGTTGATGGATGCACGAGAGCTTCATGCAATTCGTTTTCAAGAACTTTATGCTTACGCTCCAGCTCAACGAGATGCGCCTGAATGGCCATTCGAAACCTCCTTGGTAGGTGAACCCGAGATTCGACCAGGGCTAAAGATTGTACACAAGTCGCCTGACCTGTCGATGGGGCCAAAAGACCGCACATGCAAATTTGAGCACCGTGTGTAATGAAGCGTGAGCAGGCGGACACGAATTGGCAGCGGTCGCCAACTTGAAATTCACGGGACAGCTGCAGGGATCTCGCTGCTCGCGACTTGCGCATGAGCTTCGCAAGCGCAATATTTCCTCCCCGCCTTCCCAAGGCTTTCCACTTCTTTCCGCTTTGTTGCTATCATAGATCATGGCTGACCAAGACGAGCGCGAACTGCAGGCCGAACTCGCGCGCCTGCAGCAGGAGCACCGCGACCTCGACGCGGCGATTGACGCTTTGCATCAATCGCCCGCGCCGGATTTGTTGCGGCTGCAACGGCTGAAGAAACGAAAGCTTCTGCTACGCGATCGGATCGCCTTCATCGAAGATCAGATCACGCCCGACATCATCGCCTGACCGGAAGTGTCAGCGGGCTTGACCATTTCGGCTTGGTTTTGCCCAAGCTGGCGAGAATTCGTGTTTGAAGGCATCTTGACAATTTGGAACAAATCATGAACATTTAGACCAATTCCGCGCGTCTTGAAAACAGCAAGGACGGTTCTGATGCCCGCCTCGTTCTCTCCATACGACCGGCTCTACGAGCAGGAATGCGATCAGGCCATCGCAATGTGCGATGGCAATCTGCGCTCCACGATCAAGGTGCTGATCATGGCCAACGAATATCTCGAACTCGAGCTGCAGGAGTTGCGTGCCGCAATCTCGTGCGGCTGCATGCCGAACGTCGCGGCGGACGAAGGCCAGAGCAACGCGGCCTGAGCCGACGGCCGTTGAACCTCTTCAGCTGATCGCGACCGCACTTGCCCGTCTCTCGACATGAACCAAGGAGAACCGTGCAATGCCCGACATCACCTACTACGTCGCACTGCCTTTCAGGCAGGACGATTCGGGAGCGCTGATTGCTGGAACAGCAGAGGAATGCCAGAGTTCTGCGACCGCTCTCCGTCGCGCGGAAGCCATGTCGCGCATGCCTGACAATATCGGCGCCATCGCCTTCAGCCGTAGTGGCGATCCGCTGATGGGCGAATTCAGCGACGCGCGGCTCCTGCACAAGTTCGGCAAGTTGCCCGACGATCTCGGCGAGTTGTGATCGTCGCGATACGACGAGCCGATCTATGCGCCGATCTCGTGCCTTCGCTGCGCCTTGCGGATGTACATCGCCCGATCGGCCTCTTCCAGGGCGCGCACCGGGTTGACGCGCTTGTCCAGGAGGGCCACCCCGACTGATGCGCCGGCGTGAACGGTCTGACCGCCGAAGGTGAAGGTCATGCCATCGATCGCTTCCTCCAGCGCGGCCGCCTTGGCACGTGCTCCTGTTTCGCTGAGGTGCCACAACAGCACGCCGAATTCATCCCCGCCGAGCCGCCCGATGACATCGGAGGAACGGACCTGCTCGCTCAGGACGCGCGCGACGGCCTTCAGGACCTCGTCGCCTGCCGCGTGGCCGAACGTGTCGTTGATCGGCTTGAGACGATCGACGTCGAGCACGACCAGGGCACCAGTGGCTTCATAGCGCTTGATGAACGCAATGGAGCGGTGAAGCTCGCGAGCGAAGCCCCGCCGGTTGAAGATATCGAGCAAGAAATCGCGCTCGGCGCAGGCCGTCAGTTCAGCGATGCGGGCCTGTGCCGCGGCCAGTTCGGTCTTGAGACGGCGAATGGTCTGACGCGCGCCGGCCGGTCCGGAGCCAGGCCCCGGCGAGCGGGCACCCGGCGGAACCTTCCGACGGTAGCGGGCTCCGCGCTTGCCGGCCGCTCCCGCCCTCATCATGCGCTTCTTTTTCATCGGATACCTTGCCGCGCCATGGTTTGGGCTTGCCGGGTTTAACCAAGACAGGATAGTCCATTCGGATCTCCATGCCATGGCTTGCCGCTGTCGGGACCGATCCTATACTCCGGCCCATGCTTCTGGATTCCCGAGAAGAATTGAATTCATGACCGCCCCGATCGCCATCATCATGGGTAGCCAGTCGGACTGGGATACCATGCGCCACACGGCCGACACCCTTGGCGCACTGGGCGTGAGCTACGATGCCCGTATCGTCTCGGCGCACCGGACCCCGGATCGGCTGTATGCGTTCGCCAAGGGCGCCAAGGCGGCCGGCTACAAGGTCGTGATCGCCGGCGCCGGCGGCGCGGCCCACCTGCCGGGGATGACGGCCTCCCTGACGGAGCTGCCGGTGTTCGGCGTCCCGGTCGAATCCAAGGCTTTGTCCGGGCTCGATTCGCTTTACTCGATCGTCCAGATGCCTGCTGGTATTCCCGTCGGTACGCTGGCCATTGGCCGATCCGGCGCCATCAATGCCGCCCTGCTGGCGGCGAGCGTGCTGGCGCTGACGGACACGGCGCTGGCGGGCCGCCTTACGGCCTGGCGACAACAACAGACGGACGCCATCGCCGAACGTCCGGAGGGCGCGGCGTGACCGGGTCCAATCGGGTGAAGCTCAAGCCCGGCGACACGATCGGCATTCTTGGTGGAGGCCAGCTCGGCCGGATGCTGGCTCTGGCCGCGGCGCGGCTCGGGCTGCGCTGTCAGGTGTTCTCGCCGGACCCGGACTCTCCTGCATTCGACGTCGTGCTCAACGCCACCTGCGCCGAATACGCCGATGTCGAGGCGCTGGAACTGTTCGCCAACGACGTCGATGTCGTGACCTATGAATTCGAGAACGTTCCATCGGCGGCAGCCATGGTGCTGGCCTCCAGACGTCCGGTACTGCCGAGCCGCTCGGCGCTGGAAACGACGCAGGACCGGCTGGCCGAGAAGGATTTCGTCACGTCGCTCGGAATCCGTACCGCCAACTATGCCGACGTCTCTTCGCCAGCCGCCTTGCGCGAAGCGATCTTGCGGATAGGTCTGCCGGCCGTTCTGAAGACACGCCGCTTCGGCTATGATGGCAAGGGCCAGGTGAAGATCCAGCCGGGTGACGACCTCGAGCGCGTCTGGGCGGAACTCGGCACCAAGTCCGCGATCCTCGAAGCCTTCATCCCGTTCGAGCGCGAGATCTCGGTCATTGCCGCTCGCGCCGCCGACGGGCAGGTCGAGTGTTTCGACGTCACCGAGAACGAGCACCGCGATCATATTCTGAAGGTCTCGCGCGCGCCGGCGCGAATTCCGGATGCGCTGGCCGACGAGGCGCGCGACATCGCGAGCCGGATCGCCACCGCGCTCGACTATATCGGGGTTCTCGCCGTTGAAATGTTCGTTGTCTCCGACGGCTCCAATCCCGGCGTGCTGGTCAACGAGATCGCGCCGCGGGTTCATAATTCCGGCCACTGGACCCTCGATGGCGCATCGATCTCGCAGTTCGAGCAGCACATCAGGGCCATCGCGGGATGGCCGCTTGGCAAGGCCCTGCGGCATGGGCACGTCACGATGACCAATCTGATCGGGGACGAGATCGACAGCTACGAACAATGGCTGACTGTTCCCGGTGCGACCGTGCACCTCTACGGCAAGGGCGCGGCCCGGCCCGGCCGCAAGATGGGGCACGTGACGCAGGTCGGGCCACTCCCCCCGAAGCAGGGTTGACCGAAAAAGCCGGCTTCCGTCGCGTTAAACTTGCATCAAGGTCCCGTCACCGGGTGGACAGCAACCGTGTTGTCTGATACACGGGCGCCCTCAAGGTTAAGGGCGAGGCCTTCTGCCAGCCCTTGCTTCAGCCGATTTCAAACCGATTAGACTGAGAAAAAGGATGCCGCGTGCAGGTTCTCGTTCGCGATAACAATGTCGATCAAGCTCTCAAGGCGCTCAAGAAGAAGATGCAGCGCGAGGGTATTTTCCGCGAGATGAAGCTCCGCGGTCATTACGAG
>JBARNF010000744.1:0-3392 GCA_049802835.1 Bradyrhizobium sp. | reverse complement strand
GCCGTGGCCGATGGCGGCACCGCCGCCGCCGGGACCGCCTCCACGGCCACCGCCGCCGGGGCCTTGGGCGAAGCTCGTCGTCGCTGCTGCGAGCGGCAGAATCAGTGCCATGGCCGCGGCAGCGCTCAGTGTCTTCAGGTTGGTCATCGATGTCACTCCATCAGGGGGAAAGTGACCTAACCGCAGCCACGGGATGTCGTTCCCCCAGCGGAGAAATGGTTCCGATCAGACGCGGGACGGGCAAGGCGCACTGACATGGTTGGGACCCCGAGGTGGGCAACACTGGACAAGTCGCGGGCGGGGTGGCATCAGAGCCTGGACCTTCACAGCACCGGCCCGCGCCCATGAAACAGTTTTTCCTCAAGCTCTTCACGTGGTGGAACGGCCAGACCTTCGGCACGCAGCTGTGGACATGGCGTTTCGGCGAGCTGGTGGGACAGGACGCGCAGGGCAACCGCTATTATCGGACGGCCGGCGGCAAGATCGATCCGGTCCTGAATTTCGAGCGCCGCTGGGTCATCTATAACGGCCTGGCTGAAGCCAGCCGCATTCCGCCCGACTGGCATGGCTGGATGCATCATACGGTCGACGTGCCGCCGACGCAGGACGGCTACAAGCCACGCGAGTGGGAAAAGCCGCATCAGCCCAACCTGACCGGCACGCCTCTGGCCTATCGGCCGGCTGGCTCGACCTTGGCCAGCGGTCGCCGCCCGAAGGCGACCGGCGATTACCAGCCCTGGACCCCCAGCAGCTGATTTGATTTCTTGTGGATTCTGGCGTCAGAAGAGGCCGTCCGAAACTTCGGGCGGCCTCTTTGCCGTCGGGAACCTGAGCCCGCGGGCACTACGTTGCTTTCTTCCCGAGAGCTGCCGCCGCGCGCTCCGCCGCCTCGATCCGCCGCTGCCGGAACGGCGCGATCCGCTCAAGCATCCGTGACAGCACCGCGGGCGGCGCCGTGTCGGGTGAGCCGGCGGCGAAAGGGGGAGCGGGGTTGTATTCGAGCCTGAGCTGGATCGCTTCCGCCGTCTGGCGGTCGACCAGCTGCGACACCAGCGTTAGCGCGAAATCGATGCCGGCGGTGACGCCGCCACCGGTGATGCGGTTGCGGTCGATGCAGACCCGCTCGGTGCTGACGGTCGCTCCGAACAGCGGCAGGCACTCGCGTGCACTCCAATGCGTCGCCGCGCGATAGCCGTCGAGCAGGCCGGCGGCGCCGAGGGCGAGCGAGCCCGTGCACACTGACGTGATGTACCTTGCCCCTTCGGCTTGGCGGCGGATGAAGCCGATCACCTCGTCGTCATCGAGGATCGCATCGACCCCGAAGCCGCCGGGAACACAGATCACGTCGGCCTGCGGACACTCGGCGAAGGTCGTCGTCGGCAACAGCGTGAGAACCGAGTCGGTCGGGATCGGTTCGATCCGCTTCCACACCAGATGCAGCGTCGCACCGGGCACGCTGGAGAACACCTGAAGCGGGCCGGTCAGATCGAGCTGCGTGAGGTGGGGAAACAACAAGAGGGCAATCGAAAGCGGCGCGGCCATGGGGGTGTCCCTACGAGAAAGGTTGACGCCGATGATCCTGCATGATGGGGTTTGCGTCTCATATGCCAAAGTTCCCTCTATTTCGGACATTGGGTCGGAGGCCTCGACCGACATGATCGGCGTCCTGATCTTTCCTGACTTCCAGTTGCTCGATGCCGCGGGACCGATCTCGGTCTTCGAGATCGCCGCGCGCTATGCGCATGGCGCACCGGCGATTCGGGTGGTCGCGGCCGCACCCGGGCCGGTGCGCTCCTCATCGGGCGCGGAAATGCTGGCGCGCAAGTTCGGCCCCGTCTCGGCGTTCACCACGCTGCTGATCGCTGGCGGCGACGGGGTCGAGGCTGCGAGCCGCAACCCCTGCACCCTCAACTTCGTCCGCAAGGTCGCGCGCCGGGGCGCCCGCGTGGCCAGCGTCTGCTCCGGCGCGTTCGTGCTCGCCGAAGCGGGCCTGCTGGACGGGAGGCGTGCGACCACGCATTGGCAGCGCACGCGGCAGTTCCTGCGCACCTATCCGAATGTGAGGCTCGAGCCGGACAGCATCTATGTGCGTGACGGCAATGTCTGGAGCTCGGCAGGGATCACGGCCGGCATCGATCTCGCGCTCGCCATGGTCGCCGAAGATCACGGCGAGGAGATCGCGCAGAAGACGGCGCGCCAGCTCGTGCTCTACCACCGCCGCAGCGGTGGTCAGTCACAGTTCTCCTCTCTGCTGGAGCTGAAGGCGCCGAGCGGGCGCTTCGCCGATCTTCTGACCTGGGCGCGCGAGCATCTCGATGCGCCCTTGACCGTCGAGGACCTGGCCGAGCGTGCCGGCATGAGCGCGCGGCATTTCACCCGTGCTTTCGTTGCGGAAACGGGCACCACGCCGTCGAAGGCGATCGAGCGTCTGCGGCTCGAGGTCGCGCGCGATCGCGTGCAGGCTTCGCACCAGCCGATCGAGCTGGTCGCCGAAGCCACCGGTTTTCGCGATCCCGAGCGGATGCGGCGCGCCTTCATCCGCGCCTTCGGCCAGCCGCCCCAGGCCCTGCGCCGGACGGCGCGGGCGCTGCTGGCCCCGCCGATCTGAACGCGCTGAATCACGTTCGGCAAGATCGTTTCAGGGACTTCGGGACGACGCGACCTTCTCCTCCGGCGGCACCGAGGCGGATCGGCGATGCTGGCCTGCCGCCGGCGCGCGATCTGCGTGACGACCACGGCGGTCTCCGAACCGATCATCGATGACCGCAATTTACTCAATCATAGATTGTGTTTCGAAGCAGAGACGCGCATACTGTTCGCATTGCCACTCCAAACGGGGGATGTGATGCGCGCGTTTCTTTCTCTGATGTTGTTAGTTGCGGCTTCGATCGGTGGTCCCGGCAGCGCCTTTGCGGCGAAGGCGGACGTCACCGGGATGTGCGTCTGCAAGAAGGGCAGCAACGTTCTCAACACCTACAGCGAGACGCTATGCGTGAAGAACGACCATGCGGGCTGCACCTCTGTGAAGGTGGCCTGCGTGAACGCCAATGCGACTGCATGTCGCACGGCTGGCGGCACGATTTCTCAATCGACCAAGACCTGCAGAGTCGGCGCCAAGTGCTGAGCGGCCCGATCGAGCAGCCCGACCCGGGTTGTCTGCGGGTTATCTGAACGGCTGAGCTGAGAGGCAGTCCCGCGCGGCGGACATCGGTGTATGTCCGTCCGCGTGTTGGCATTGGCAGGCCTGGGACCTATAGTCCGCCCCGCGAACGAGGGGCAGACTTGGCAGCGCAGACCTGGAAGCTATGCCTGTAACCATCATCACCGGCAGCGGGGCCGGCATCGGCGCAGCCGTGGCGCGCCGGCTGGCTGCGCCGGGGCAGGCCCTGATG
>JBARNF010000743.1:0-3018 GCA_049802835.1 Bradyrhizobium sp. | reverse complement strand
GGCATGACGAGATGCGGCAGCAGCGCTTGCGCCGGCTGCGGCGTGCTCAACCGCTCGAACTCGGTGACGACACGGTCGGGGCCGAGATCGTTGAGAAGCTCGAGTTGCGCGCTGCGCGACGGCGCCGCGCGGCGATCGGTGAGGTTGACGATCTCGCCCTGGGCGGGGCCGTCGATCGCGCTGTGCGGGGCGTCGACGAAGCTCGCGAGCTGTTGCGAATGCCAGTGATAGCGGCGGGCCTGGCGCGCCTCGCCATTCATGCCCTGCTGCACGACGGTCCATTGGCCGTCGCAAGTGACGAAGAAGCCGTGCAGATAGAGGTCGAAGCTATCCTGCACGGCGGCACTGTCGACCTTGGCGACGAGCCTGCTGGTGCGGACGAGATCCTCGCCGTCGAGGCCGAGCCGGTCGCTGAGCAGGCGCAGCTCGTCGGGTGTCCTGCGCGAATGCTCGCCGCGGCCGCCGCAGACGTAGATGCCGAGTTCGGCCGAGAGCGGCTTCAGCCCGCGCTTCAGCGCCCCGATCACGCTGGTGGTGATGCCGGAGGAATGCCAGTCCATGCCCATCACGGCGCCGAACGACTGGAACCAGAACGGATGCGACAGCCGGCTGAGGAATTCGTCGCGGCCGTAATGATGCACGATCGCCTGGGTGACGATGGCGCCGAGCGAGGCCATGCGCGTGCCGAGCCAGGCCGGGACGCGCCCGGAATGGAGCGGAAGATCGGCGCTGCCGGTGCGACGGGCCATGGAATCCTTGCGCAAGGGAACTGCAGCGCCAATCTATCAGACGCAGTGATCGGCCACAAAGTCTGGCGGAATGACAGGGGGCCGGTCGGGGCTCGCCGGTTCCGACTCGCTTGGCACCGTCGAATTGAGCACTGGGTCACATGAGGCCGTCGGATGACTACGACGCCCGCTGCTGCACCCGTGTTCTCGCCGCCTTATGCCGAGGACGATGTCGCGATCGCCGAGCGCCTGCTCCGCGCCCGGGATGGTGCCGATCTGCCGGCGGTGAAGGCGACCGCGCGGCGGCTGATCGAGGACAAGCTCGGCCGCAGCGACTTCCTCCACCATGAGGTGAAGTCGCATGCGCCGCTGGTCACGGCCCGGGCGCTCGGGCTCGCCGCGCGCTACCGCGAGTCCTATGCTGAGGCGATCGACGCGATCGGGCGCGCCGCCGGCGACGCCATGCTGCCCGAGCGTCCCGGCATTTCGGTGAAGCTGTCGGCCTTGCATCCGCGCCATGAGGAGATCAGCCGCGGGCGCGTGCTGCGCGAGCTCGTGCCCGTGGTGACCGCGCTAGCACGACAGGCCAAGTCGTACGATCTGAACTTCACCATCGATGCCGAGGAGGCCGACCGGCTCGACCTCTCGATGGCCGTGATCGCGCTAGTCGTCGCTGATCCCTCGCTCGCAGGCTGGGACGGCTTCGACCTTGCCATCCAGGCCTATCAGAAGCGCGCCGACCGCGTCACCGGCTTCATCGCCGAACTCGCCGAGTCCCATCGTCGGCGCTTCATGGTGCGGCTCGTCAAGGGCGCCTATTGGGACACCGAGATCAAGCGGGTGCAGGAGCGCGGCCTCGACGACTATCCGGTGTTCACGCGCAAGGCGATGACCGATTTGAACTACCTCGTCTGCGCGCGACTGTTGCTGACGCGGCCGGCCTGTATCTTCCCGCAATTCGCGACCCACAATGCGATGACGGTCGCGCACATCGTTCACGAGGCAGGCGGCACGAACGGCTATGAATTCCAGCGCCTGCACGGCATGGGCGAGGCGCTCTATGTCACCTTGCGCGAGCTCCATGCCGGCATCGCCTGCCGGACCTACGCGCCGGTCGGCCAGCATCGCGATCTCCTCGCCTATCTGGTTCGGCGGTTGCTGGAGAACGGCGCCAATTCATCGTTCGTCTCGGTCGCTGCCGATCCGAACGTTCCAGTCGATCAGCTGGTGACCAGCGAGGTCGAGATCATCGGCAAGGCCGAGGCCGCGCGCCATCCACGCATTCCGCGCCCGAGCGATCGCGGAATTCACGGGGCGTCGAGCTTGGACATCACGCGTCGCTCACGGCTTTGCGGGCCGAGGTTGCGCGAGCGGGTGCCGCGCCTGCAGCGGCGGCGTCGATCATCGATGGCACGGCTCAGGATGGCCCGTCACGCCAGGTTGCAAGCCCCTTCGATCCCGGCGTCGCCGCGGGTACGGTCGTTGAGGCCGATGTCGCAGTTGCCGACCGCGCGGTGGCCGCCGCTGCGGCCGGATTCATGACGTGGTGTTCAGCGTCGGCAGCTCAGCGCGCCGAGGCGCTGCGGCGCGCGGCCGACCTGATCGAGACGCAGCGCGCCCGCCTGATCCATCTTCTGGCCGTCGAGGCCGGCAAGACCATCGATGATGCGCTCGCCGAGATTCGCGAGGCTGTCGATTTTTGCCGCTACTACGCCGCCGAAGGGGAAGCGCTGTTCGGTGCCGAACTCGGCCTGCCCTGGCCGACCGGCGAAGCCAATGCGCTGCCTCTGCGGCCGCGCGGCGTCTTCGTTGCGATCTCGCCGTGGAATTTTCCGCTTGCGATCTTCATCGGGCAGATCGCGGCGGCGCTGATGGCCGGCAACACGGTCGTTGCCAAACCGGCTGAGCAGACGCCTCTTATTGCGGCCGAGACGGTCCGGATGCTGCACGAGGCAGGCATCCCGGCCTCGGCGCTGCAGCTCGTTCCAGGCGACGGCGCGATCGGCGCACGTCTCGTGAACCATCCAGCCATCGCAGGCGTGGTCTTCACCGGCTCGTATGACACAGCGCGTGCCATCAACATCGCGCTCGCCAATCGTCCCGGGTCGGCTGCCGCTCGGCAATATCTACGTCAACCGTAACATGATCGGCGCGGTCGTCGGCGTGCAGCCGTTCGGCGGCTGTGGCCTGTCGGGAATGGGCCCGAAGGCCGGGGGGCCGCATTATCTGGCTCGCTTTGCCACCGAACAGACGTTGACGATCAACACCGCGGCCGCGGGCGGAAACGCGG
>JBARNF010000742.1:0-4289 GCA_049802835.1 Bradyrhizobium sp. | reverse complement strand
CGATTCAGGAGCAGATCGATCGCATTCCCGGCATCAGCGAGTTCAAGCGCAATACGCTGAAGCAGTACCCCCGGCTCATGGAGCCAGGCATCACGCCGCTGGCGTCCCGGCACTACGCCGCCGCCTTGGCGGATGGCGTCGAGGACGACACCGAGGAAATGGAGCGCCGTATCCTCGGCGGTGTCACAGCGGACCTGGAACTGATGGAGCGGACCCGCGCCGCGCCGTTGCGAACTGACCCGGCATCGTCTGCAACACCAGTGCCGGCCCCGGTCCAGCGACCTCCCGTCGAACCGGCTCCACAACAGGCGGCCGCGCAGCCGCGGCCTCTCGCTCCGGCTCCGGCTCCGGCTCGACGTGTCCCGGTCTCGGCGCCGGTCTCGCGTGGCGTTCCATCTGCAACCGGACGACAGGAGACGGGCAAGATCACCCTGACCGCCGAGGAGCGCGCCGTCGCCCGCAACTCCTTCGGCGCGGTCAGCGGTCTACACCTGTCGGATGACGAGAAGGAACGGATGTATGCCGCGAACAAGCGACGCTATTTGGCGATGCTTGCGTCGGGTCAGTACGGGGGGCAGGGATGACCTACAGCGACGATCCTGCCGTCAACGAGGCCGTTGAGCGCCTGATGAACGACCGGATGAAGCATCCTTGGTGTCCGGCCGGAGTGCCCAGCTGGCCACCCAAGACGCGCGCGGACATCATCAGGGCCGTTCGGCACGAGTTCGGCGCCGAGGCGGCCGGTTCGGTCCAGATCGCGGTTCACTGATGGCGATCCCGACGCGGCAGGACTACGCCTTGCGCGACGTCGAGAACCTCGCCGCAAATGTTGTCGTGCGGCTCACGACCATGCGCTACGCCCCCAAGAACTCCAAGCGCGACGTGGTAGGGCTCCGCGAGGTGTTGCAGCAGTATGTCAACGCAGTGATGGCTCTGGCCCATGAAACCGAAGGATGAGACGCGCTACACTCCGATGGGCGTGGCAGAGAAGAAGAGCCGCTTGGAGCGGTTCACTGCGCTCAACAGGTGGGTAACAGTACGTGGCGGTTGGATTGTGTCGCCGCCCGGAGCCGACCCTATTGTCGTCGAGTGCCTGCCCGGATCATTCCTGATCGATGAGCTGGGCGAGGCAGGCTACGAGCTGACACCGGCCGGAGAAGGCGAGCGCATCATCCCGGGGCAGATCGTCCAGAGGTTCGCGATGGCATCGAACGGCGCATTCGAGCCGCTGACCATGGAATCGACCCGGCCCGTCGCGTTGACGACGAGTCATGTCGGCATTAGCCGCGTACTGCGCTATGTGGTTTCCGATTAGGCGCCGATGATCCAGTATTTCAGACCGTCATGGACTGCACGCGCCTGCAGGCCGAAGCGCTTGTAGGGTGGCGTGCCATTCTTGATCAACGCGTGGATGTCGGTCAATATGCCTCTGGACTCGGCGACGTAACCATGTCCCAGCATTGTCACGTCCGCATTCGTTACTACCACGGTATCAATGCCGGGAAGCACTGTCACGGGAGGCGTGAGTCCGACCCGATCATATCCATGCAGCCAATTTGAGAGACCAACCGCTCGATCTTTTGCGGAAGCGTAAAGAGTAGTCCGACGCGAGATTTTATTGTACGCTTTGTAGAGCTGCTTGAATGTATCTGCGTCAACATCAGCAGCAGCCAGAATGATCTGATCAAAGACCTTGCCGGTGCTCCGAGCTGCCGCTGTGGCGATCCTGTTTACGGCTCGTAGAACACCACGGTTGCCCATGCTGTGTGCAATTATGTGAATCTTCGAGGCGCCTGACCGCTCGGCAAAATCTGTCAAGAACTGAGCAATATATGCTTCGCTGGCTTCGATCGTTGCCTCGTCGTTGGCATATAGGGAAGTCTTGCCTCGTGATGGCCAGCTAAAAAATGCCATGCAGCCTCTCACTGAAAGATCGGTGCCAAGCTGTGCTGCTCGGAGAGCCGCATCCTCAAAAGAGACGTTATATCCATGAATGAAGATGACTGCCTCGCGGTCACTAATGCGCAGACGCTGGAGCTCAGATTTCACGCCTTCCCAGAACTTTGATTCCTTCAAGCCCTTGATGTTCGTGAGCTTCAACCGATCGTCGACCCCCTTCAAAAGTCGCTTCCACCACCTTGAGCCGGTCGAGCCTATTAAATGAGACTCTGGCACGAAGACGTTACAGAAGCCGAAATGTATCTGTGTGTCTCGTTTTCCAGAAAACCCCTTCCGATAATCGGACGCGTCGTTTGGCTGACGGCTGGTGCCGAACCAGACGGTGTATGTGAGGTCTTTGCGAGTTGCAGCGTCGTCGTTTGCGATCTCCACCGGAGGCGGCGGTGGGCCTGGAGGTGCAGGACTGGATACGGCTCCATCAGAACCAGATCCTTCCTTCAATTTATAGAGCTTGTCGAAGTGATGAGGCTCGCGGAAGTGACTAAGCTCGGGGAAGTCGTTCGGCTCGAAGGAGCGACCTAGATAACGGATACCTCTGGCTAACCTGGGGCGCCCGGCACCGCCCGTCGCCGGAGCCTTCTTCGGGGCAGTCCTCTGCTCCCCAGACAATTTGCTAAAGACGGGCGTCATTAGGGTCTTTTTGGCCGCCTTTTTGACTCCCTTTTTGGCCGCCTTCTTTGCTTTTTTTGCTGTCCGCGGTTTCCCCTCTTGCTGCCGCCAACCACGCGTAGTGCGGGGTTGGCTCCGATAAAGGGCAAGTGCCACGGCCGCGAGCGTGAGGTAGTCGCGCGCCGGCAGTTGCATGCGACCGAGAACGACCCAAGGCAACTTGTTTACGGACTCTATCAGTCTGAGGCGAGCTTTCTCGCTAGGCAGATATCTGTCGAGAGGCGCATCCGGATCAATCTTCAAACGATGCCGAAAGCGAAGATGCAGGTAGGCAAAGAGGCGCTTTGATACTTCTTCAAATGACAGCATCGGATGATCCGCGAGCGATATCAATTTCAAAGAGCGTCTTTGTAATGGTTCGATTCGATGAATACAACCGGAGGGATATAAAAACTTTGGAGCCGCACTCCCGCCTGGTTGGCCAAGAAACGGTTCGCCGATTTGGAAAGGAAGCCAAACCGACGATCGTTTAAGTGACGGGTTGGTCTTCCTTGTCTCCCCCGCGGGCGACCACTTGAAGCGCAGGATCGGATAACGGCCGTTGCAGCGCCTTGGCCTCGTCCCATGGCGCGCGTAGCCATACCTCGCGCTCCTCGGCTGTCGTCAGGATGACCGGCATCGCCTTGGGATGGATCGGTTTGACGACCGCGTTGGGTTCGGTGGTCAAGAAGCCGTAGACCAGATGCGGGCCGGGAATCGGCTTGGACTTGGTGCCCCTGTCGCCCTTGAACTCGGTCCAGATGCCTGCAAAGCAGCTCAGCGGCCGATCATCCGACAGCGCGAACCACACGACGTCCTTTTTCTTCGTCTCCGGGTTCGGCTCCGGCGCGTATTCGGCAAAGCTGTTGAACGGCACTAGGCACCGGTTCTCCGGCTTCAGCCACCCGCGCCAGTGGGGCGAGGCCGTGTTGCGGATGTTGGTGACGGGCGGGCCGCCTGTGCGCAACGGTGGTGGCATGCCCCACCGCATCAGCACCATCTCGCGGTCGTTGTCGTTGCCGCGAATGACCGGAGCGGGATAGTCCGGAAACACGCCGGGCATGGACGGCAGGTTGCCCTCATAGCGGCGCATGATCCGGAACAGCGCGGCGATGGACGCTTGATTGGTCGTGATGCTGTAAAGATTGCACATCTGTCTGCTGGCCGGCTATGGTGCAGGCTCTCGCGCTCAATCGTTCGATCGCTTTGTTGTTTCATCATAGGCTTTCGCGATATCGCCTCTCAATGTCGCGTCCGCCGCGTTATCCAAGATAAAAGGCAAGTTGCGATATACTACCATCGGTGGAATTCCGAGCTGGCGGTTCATTGCTTCTTGGTTGCCAACGACCTGCTGCTCCACATCGTCCAGCTTGCCTCGCAAGGCTGCAACCTCATCTGCAAGGGCCTGCACCGCTGGAGTGGCATGTTGATCGATCTCGAATTTTGCTCGCGCGTGAGTGATCGGATTTTCGACTTCGAAGCCTTCGCTGGTCACCTCACGCACGACGCTCGTCAGCTCGCGGCGCGCCGCTTCAATGTCCTTGTATTCGCTTCTTGCGAAGTAGATCGCTCGGTGTGGTGCGACGTCGAACGGAATCTTCCAATCCTTATGAATGATGTGGATGGTTGGAAGCCTGACCATGTGACGAACGGCCAATTCGTAGAACGCGTTCGCATTGTGC
>JBARNF010000741.1:0-3754 GCA_049802835.1 Bradyrhizobium sp. | reverse complement strand
GCACCAAGGTGACGGCGGATTCGCTGAAGATGGCCGGGCTGACCCTGACAGGATCGAAGCTGCAGGACGCCGCAGATGGCCTGCCGCGGCATTGCATTCTCTCCGGCAAGGTCAACGAGCGCACCGGCGTTGACGGCCACGCCTATGCGATCCAGTTCGAGATACGCCTGCCGGAGACGTGGAACGGCCGCTTCCTGCACCAGGTCAATGGCGGCAACGACGGTGTCGTGGTGCCGGCGCTCGGCGACAAGGCGGATGGTTTGGTCAGCGGCGGCGTGACGCCGCTGGCGCGCGGTTTTGCCGTGCTGTCGTCCGATAGCGGCCATTCCGGCAATGATCCCGCCAACAAGCCGCGCGGGCTTGCGGGGGGCTCGGCGTTCGGGCTCGATCCGCAGGCACGGCGCGATTATGGCTACGCCGCAGACATCACGCTGGCGCCGATCGCAAAGGCGATCATCGCCGCGCACTACGGCAAGAAGCCGGACTATTCCTACATCGCCGGCTGTTCGAATGGCGGGCGGCACACGATGGTCGCGGCCGAGCGGATGCCCGTGCAGTATGACGGCTTCCTGGTCGGCAATCCCGGCTTCAATCTGCCGCGCGCGGCCGTGCAGCATGCCTGGGACGTGCAGGCGCTGACCAAGGCCGATGCCGACATCCGCAAGTCGATCACCCGCGAGGACGCCAAGCTGATCTCGTCCAAGATCACCGAGGTCTGCGACGGGCTCGACGGCGCCAAGGACGGGCTGACGACAAACCTGAAGGCCTGCCAGAAGGCCTTCAATTTTGACAGCCTGCGCTGTGCAGCTGGAGCGACCGAAGCGTGCCTGCCGGCCGCCAAGGTCGACGCGCTGAAGACGAGCTTCGCAGGTCCGCACAACTCCAAGGGCGAGCCGCTCTATTCCGACTGGCCGGTCGACGGCGGCGTCGGCACCGGCAACTGGCGCGCCTGGAAGGTGGAAAGCCCGGTCGCGCCATGGAACAATTTTCCGATCATCGCGACCATGGGCGGCGCCTCGCTCAACTATATCTTCTCGACGCCGCCGGTCGAGATCGAAGGTTCGCCCGACAAGCTCGTCGAGAAGCTGCAATCCTACGACTTCGACAAGGACGCGCCGAAGATCTACGCCAAGGACGGCTCGTTCACGGAGTCGGCGATGGACTTCATGGCGCCGCCCGCGGTCGACAATCCGACTTTGCCGGCGTTCCAGGGCGGCGCGCGCAAGATGCTGATCTATCACGGCCAGGCGGATCCGGTGTTTTCGATCAACGACACCATCCGCTGGTACGAGAAGCTCAACGGCAACGTGCAGGGCAAGGCCGACAATTTCGCGCGCCTGTTTGCGCTGCCGGGCGAGACCCATTGCGGCGGCGGCATCACGCTCGAGAAGTTCGATGCGCTGGGCGCGCTGATGGACTGGGTCGAGAAGGGCAAGGCGCCTGACGCGATCACGGCCTCGGTGAATGTGGCCAACAAGGAGCTGCCGTCGAGTTGGAGCCCGCAGCGGACACGGCCGCTGTGCCCGTGGCCGAAATTCGCCAAATACACCAGCGGCGACATCGAGCAGGCGTCGTCCTTCACCTGCGCTGCGGAGTAGCTAAGACTGCGGCGCGATCAGGTTCTTCACCTTGACCTGGTCGCGCTCTTCGATGATCTCCGCGATCCATTGCCGGTGGCAATGGGCGTGGTCGCGCTCGTAGCACAGCAGGCAGATGGGGCCGGCGCCCTTCACCAGCGACGCGAGCTCGTCGATCTGCTCTTTGGCCTGCGGCGTCTTGAGGTGCGCGTCGTAGATCTTGTGCAGCGTGTCGTAGTGGCCGCTGCGGGCGGCCTCGCGGCCCTCCTTGGGTGTGCCCAGTCCACGCAGATGGACATAGCCGATGCCGCGCTCGTCGAGCCCCGCCGCGAGCTGCGTCTTGGAGAAGCCCGGCCGCCGTGACGCCGCCACGGCGCGCACGTCGACCAGCAGCTTGACGCCGGCGGACTGCAACTCGTCCAGTACCGCCTTGGCCGGCGTCTGCTCGTAGCCGATGGTGAAGAGTGTATCTGCTTTGGTCATGGCTGACAGCTCGAGTGCCTCGCGTGATCACGTTCATGGCGCCTGGTGGATCAGATGGGAGAATACGCGTAAGCAGCCTAGCGAAATCTAGCTAATTACATTGCGCGATAGAGCACCATTTTCGAATGCCGGAATTAACAAGCGACTTGGTCCTCGTTCATCGGTACCCAAAATATCAACGCGATATTTAGCGCGCATAATTGCCACGTATAGCCGCCCGTGTGAGGCGTAGCTCAAGAAATTGGTGCTCTCAGTTGTGGATTGCGTTCGCGTCGGTGGAAGTCTTCCGTTGTCAACTCCGACAAGTACGACGCCTGAAAACTCAAGCCCACCCACGAAATCTGCTAGACCCACAACGAAGCGCCCCGCTTTGCGAGCTCGCTTCACAACCTCATAGTCGCCCCTTTGAGATATCAACTCAATCGGTTTGTTGGAGTCGTTAGCGTATCGAGTTAATAGATTTAGTGTTTCAGGATCAAATGCGACAATCAGAATATCGTGCTTTGACCCTTCAACATCCCGCACCATTTGTTCGGCATGCGTAAATGCTCCCGCGACCATCCATGCGTCGTTTGCGTATGAATAGTATTCTGGTGGGGCGCAGTGTCGCTCTTCTTCGACAGTAAACGCGCTTGATGCATAGGTGAGGGGGTTGTCAAAATTAGTAAAAAGAGTTGCCCCAGAAGATGTTACAGAGAACGCAAGGTTGACGATTTCAGGTGATGATCGAAAGATTGATTTCATCAATGTTCTGCTGGCTCTCTCTCCTGTTCGGGCGTCTCCGAGGGTGTCTTCTACAGCCTCATTGCTCCAGCCGCGGTCTCCCAGCGACTGTGACCGGTCTACCGAATATGCGATTGGATAAAGCGAGTCACTTTTCGAGAGGTAATGAAACATGGAGAGTTCATTCATGTTGAATAGATGCGTTTCATCCACGAAGATGCTGTCATAACCTTCTCGTTGCCGACGTCGGCGCCAAACGGGAGTATTGAGTTGTCCAATAGCAGTAAGGACAATGTCGTCAGTGTCAAATTGTGCAGATGCTCTTAATTTTTCTTGATAAGCGAGAAAAATAACGAAAACAAATCCGCGGTCAGATTCGTTTCGAATTGGGAGTCCATAATTCAAGAACGGCAATCGCCGATACTTGTCCAACTCTTCGTCGGCGCGTCCCTTGATCAGAACGCTTATTTCATGCTGAACCATTTCCGGTAATGTCCATTCGTCTTCCTGTGACAAAAAATGGGAAAAGTCGGCTGAGAGAAAGCGTCGATGTGTCTCCAAGTCGCGTGCTAAAACTTCATGGACCGCTTCAGAAACGTACAATAGTTGAGCATTTTTCGACTCCATCGCATCTCGATCAAGAAATTCGCTCTCAGATATTTCTGTGTTCAAGAGGTGCGCGCAGAGCTCGTGTAGTGTGGTAACGTGAAGTGATTGCTTAGATGCATATCGGTCCCGAGATGAGAATCCATCAACATCGTTTGCGATAAACATGTCTAGGATTGTCTTCTTTGTCGCCTCGCTATGCGCAACGAAAAGAGATCGATGCTCGTTGGAGCTTTCAGCAGCTTTCTTGAGTTCGGCAAGACATTTCAGGATCAAAGAGATCGTTTTTCCTGTGCCGGCTGGTCCCTCAATCCTATGGGGGGCCGTAAGCGGCTGCTGAATAAAGTTCCTCTGATTTTCGGTGA
>JBARNF010000740.1:0-2086 GCA_049802835.1 Bradyrhizobium sp. | reverse complement strand
ACGCCGTTACAAGATGACATCGTCCGCACCACGGACCGTTTGCTACGACTGGGCCAAGACATTCTCGCGAGCCTCTTGCAAAACCGTTTTGCGTGAGTTGGTGGGCTCTGGAACTTGGATGCTTCGGGTGCAAGCCGTGACGGCGGGATTAGTTTCTTCAGCTTTGATGGGCATTGCGGGGCTCAGCGGCACACGGCTCACCCTGGCCAGAGGCCGTCGGCGGCATCGGGCGCGAGGGAGGCGGCGGCTTTGCGCAGCCCGGTGGTTGCTCAGGTGAGGAGCCGCATCAGCTGATCGACGGTGAGGGCCAGCACGCCAAACATCAGGTGACAGAACACCTTGGCTGCCCCGCGCACACGCACGTATTTGCCCCCGAAGTTGTCCTTCAAGCTGCCGTTGACGCGCTCGGCAGCGCTGCGCTCATGATAGCGAATGTCCTCCGCCAGCCGGTATCCGGCGCGGCGCTTTGCTTGGGTTTCAGCCTCGGCAGCGGCTTTCCCGCCGCGGCGCGGATTTCGATCGATGATTGGGACATGGCCAAGCGATCGGCTCTTCTGCTTGATCTCGGGTGCATCGTAGGCGCTGTCCATCAGGTCGTAGAGGTTGAGCACGCGAGCGGCCGTGATCGTCGCCAGCGGCATCGCTGCCTGACTATCGTGCAGGGATGCCGACGTGAGCAGGCACGTCACCGGGATGTCGCCGTCGGCCGTGTCGATGTGAAGCTTGTAGCCGATCCAGCTTTCCGTATGCCCCTTGGCATTGCGCTTCGTGCCGACGGTGCAATAGGTCGGCAGATCGGTCAGCATCTCGGGCAGCGTCTGGCCCATCTGACGCTCGAGCCGGCGCGGCGCTTTGTTCGGCCCCACCTCGCCTTTGCGCGGCCGGCCGCGCCTGCGTCTGGGCGCTGGCGGTTGTTCAGCCTTCACCGGCTTCTCGCGCGCTTCGACGGCCGTGGAATCGCGCGAGATGTGGCCCACAAGGCGATCCGCGTGCGTCGCCTTGATCAAGGCCTCATGGGCGCGTGCGGGCAGCTCCGTCTCGGCAAACTCGGCGAAGGCGCGCGAGAACGTGGATTCGCTCGGCACTTGGCTTCTGCGCTCCCATCCGCAAAGCCGGCGCGAGGTAGAATCCACCGCGAGCCGCTCGATTAGCGCCGAGGTTGTCGGAAGCCCGAGCACGGCCTTAGCAATGAAGGCACGGGCAAGCGCATGCCGGTCCGAGAGCGGACGGCCAGGCAGACCGGCCCAAGTTCGCACAAACACCTCTATACGCGCCACCTCGAGCACGGTGACGAGCTGCCTGTGCTTGCCGGTGAGCGGCCCCACCTCCTCCCGCAGCATCGGGAAAAGAAAGCCTTGAATGTGGTCCCATGCGCCCGATAGAGTCTCTCGCAGAGGCATGTTCGCGTTCCGATTCGAGAAGGTGATTCGTTGCGGAAACACCATGCCCGACCCGGACGCGGACGCCTCGCTTTCCCCGCTCAATCAGCGAAAATCCCGCACCCAGCTGCAATTCTGAAAGTGGCTCTCGATATAGACCTTTGAGCCGTCATCGAAGGCGCGCAGCGGCCGCCAGGCCGGCGTGTCGCCCTCGATCTCATAGCGGAAGTTGAGCGCCGAGATATCAACGCCGCTGGCGACCGGCTGCGCCGCGAGCGCCGCCGTGTTCTGGCGACGCAGCGCAATCAATTGATCCTGCGGATACTGCCATGAGACCGAGGCCATGTAGGTCTTCTCGGTCGAACGCAGTTCGAGCAGGTAGGTGCGACGGTCGGTGTTGATGACGAGGTTGGTCTGGAGGTCCGGCCGCGTCGGCTTGACCAGGATGTGAATCCGTTTGGCCTCGCCCGTGCCGCTCTCGGTGTCGCCGATGATCCAGCGCACGGTATCGCCGGCGGCGACGGGACCGGAGCCGACGAGTTGCTCGCCTGGCTGCAAGGCGACGTCCGTCACCTGACCGGGCGCTGCATAGACCTGATAGAGCGCGCCGGACGAGAACGGATAGACCTGCACGGCATTGATGAAACCGTTGCGCACCGGTTGCACACGGGCGGCGGCGTTGGCCTGGGTGATGCGCTGCGTGGGAT
>JBARNF010000739.1:0-7133 GCA_049802835.1 Bradyrhizobium sp. | reverse complement strand
GCATCAGCGTGATGTCGCGCGCGGGGTCGGAGAGCGGCACCAGCGCGACGCCGCGGCGGTCGGCATCGGCATTGGCGATCATCTCGTCAGCCGCCTTGATGCGCTGGTCCCAGCTCGCAGCAGCGCTCCAGCTGTCGTCGAGCAGCAGCACCAGCGGCGCCTTGCTGCCAACGGCTTCGGTGCGCGGATTCCAGATCGGGCCGGCCGCCGCGAAGATCACCAGCGCCGCTGCGATCAGCCGCAACAGGGTCAGCCACCACGGCGAGCGCGACGGCGTCTCTTGCCTGGGCGTGATGTCGAACAGCAGGCGGGTCGGCGGAAACTCGATGCGCCGCGGCCGCGGCGGCATCACCCGCAGCAGCCACCATAGCAGCGGCAGGCTGACGAGGCCGGTCAGCAGCAGCGGTTCGGCGAATGACAGCGGCAGACCCATCATGCGCCAAGACCTCTCGCGCCAGCTCCCGCTTTGACGTGGCCGCGCGCGGCCCCTTTGGCTGTCGTCATGCCGGCATGCAGGAACAGCAGCAGCTCGGCGGCCGAGCGGCTGGTCGTGTGCGTCGTGAACAGCCAGTCGAGCTTGCCGGTCTCGGCGCGGATCTGGTCGCGATGCAGCGCGACGCGTGCGACGTAGTCCTGCGCCCAGCTCTCGGCGCGGCCGGCGGTGATCACCTCGCCGCCCTCCGGCTCGACGAATTCGACGCGGCCGGAATAGGGGAACGTCTCTTCGGCGGGATCGACGACCTGCACCATGGTGCCATGCGCGCCCGATGCGGAGAGTCCGGCCAGCATGGTGCTGATCTCGGAGATCGGCGACCAGAAATCCGACAGCACGACGATCTCGGCCAGCGCCGAAGGCACGAAGGACGGCGGCAGGCTCGGCCGCGCGCTCTCATCGTGCAGCATCGCCTGCGCGATACGGTCGATCACGCTGCGGCTCGCGGTCGGATTGATCAAGCCGGGAATGCCGACGCGCTCGCCGCCGGCGACGAGCAGTTCGGCCAGCGCAAAGGTGACGATCAGCGCCCGCTCCAGCTTGCTGTCGCGTGCGCCCTTCGACGCAAAGGCCATCGACGGCGAACGGTCGGGCCAGATCCACACGGTATGGGCGGCCTCCCATTCCTGCTCGCGAACATAGAGATGGTCGTCGCGCGCGGAGCGCCGCCAATCGACGCGTTGCGACGGCTCGCCCGACACGAAGCGGCGATACTGCCAGAAGCTTTCGCCGGAACCGGCGCGTCGCCGTCCATGCAAGCCGTGGATCACGTTGGCGGCGATCTGGCGGGCTTCCAGCACGAGGCGCGGCAGCGAGGCGGCCAGCGTTCGGCTTTCGCCATCGGCACGCCGGATTGCGAGGATCTCCTTGTCGGCGTGCGCGGATGCTGCGGCCATCAGCCAATCCGGCTCTTCAACTGCCGGATCACGTCCGGAATGGTGCGCCCTTCGGCGCGGGCCGGGAAGGTCAGCGCCATGCGGTGCTTGAGCACGGGCTCGGCAAGATCGAGCACGTCGTCGATCGACGGCGCGAGCCGGCCGTCGAGCAGCGCGCGAGCGCGCACCGCGAGCATCAATGATTGGCTGGCGCGCGGGCCGGGACCCCAGGCGATCAGCTTGCCGGCGTCACCGGCCTCGGGGCCGGGACGGGCGGAGCGCACCAGCGATAAGATCGCTTCGACCACGGAATCGCCGACCGGCAGCCGCCGCACCAGCCGCTGGGCGGCGATCAGCGCATCGGCGGTCATCGCCCCCTTGGCAGCGCTCTCTTCGGCACCCGTGGTCTCGAACAGGATGCGGCGCTCGGCATCGCGGTCGGGATAATCGACGTCGATCTCCATCAGGAAGCGGTCGAGTTGAGCCTCGGGAAGCGGATAGGTTCCCTCCTGCTCCAGCGGGTTCTGGGTCGCCAGCACGTGGAAGGGCTTGGGCAGGTCGTGGCGCGCGCCTGCAACCGTGATGTGTTGTTCCTGCATGGCTTGGAGCAGGGCCGACTGGGTACGGGGACTGGCGCGGTTGATCTCGTCGGCCATCAGAAGTTGCGCAAAGACCGGGCCGGCAATGAAGCGAAATGAGCGCTTGCCGCCGGCGCTCTCGTCGAGCACTTCGGCGCCGAGAATGTCCGAGGGCATCAGATCGGGCGTGAACTGAATGCGCTTTGCATCGAGGCCGAGCGTCACGCCCAACGTTTCCACGAGCTTCGTCTTGGCGAGGCCGGGAACGCCGATCAGGAGGGCGTGGCCGCCCGACAGGATGGTCACCAGCGTGTTTTCGACCACTTTGTCCTGGCCGAAGATGACGGTGGAGATCGCATCCTTTGCGGCGCGGATCTGCCCGGATACCTGTTCGGCCGACCGGACGATCGCATCCTCGAGCTTCTCGGCAGTCTCAGCCATTCCCGTCGCTCCTTCTGCGCATCTTCAACTTTCGGACGGACAGTCCGCTCCAGTTTGCCAGGGAGCCGGTGCCAATCTATGCGAAGGCGCTGTATTCGTTGAGTTAAACTATCCCCATATTATCGGCATTCCGGGGTATAGACGGCATCACGATATGGCGACCTTACATCACGCGCACTGACGCCAGGAACTTTTGCACAGACGACTGCGATGAATTCCTGCACCAATCGTGCCAATGCCGACGCAAACTCAGGGCAAACAATGGCGAAGCAAGGGCAGACCACCGACCAGGGACTCGATCGATTGACTTCGGCCGTGACAGAGGCCGGCGGCTCCGGAAAGGGCCTGCCGCCGGTGCATCTGTGGAATCCGCCATTCTGCGGCGATCTCGATATGCGAATCGCGGCTGATGGTAGCTGGTACTACATGGGCACGCCAATCGGCCGGCCGGCTCTGGTGCGTTTGTTCTCGACCATTCTGAAGCGTGAGAGCGACCGGTATTTCCTGGTTACGCCGGTGGAAAAGGTCGGCATTCGCGTCGATGACGCGCCGTTCATGGCCGTAGAAATGCGGAAGGTGAGCGACGCCCGCGGGGCACTTCTGCATTTCCGCACCAATGTCGACGACTGGGTCGCTTGCGATGCCGAGCACCGCCTGCGCTTCGAGCGCGGCGAGAGCGGCGGCCTCACGCCGTATCTGCATGTCCGCGCCGATCTCTGGGCCAAGGTGACGCGGGCGCTCTACTACGAGCTTGTTGACATGGGCGAGGAGCGGATGATCGATGGCGAGGTCATGTTCGGCGTGGGGTCGGGCGGCGCGTTCTTCCCCATGGCCAATGCACAAGAGGTGAGGGCGGCGCTTTGAACGAGCCCATGGTGAGGAACGGGACGGCCGTGCTCAGTTCAGCAGAGTTCTTCGGGCGCGGCCGCGAGCGGCTGGGCTTCGACGTTCCGCAGGCGTTGATCAATCCGGACATCGTTCCCGTCAGCGGCGATTCCGGCACCGACCGCATGCTCGAGATCATCGCCCGCGAGCAGCCGATCCGCCCCGCCGCGGTGCTGATCCCGGTGGTCGACCATCCCGAGCCGACGGTGCTGCTGACCCAGCGCGCGCCCCATCTCAGCAGCCATGCGGGACAGATCGCCTTTCCCGGCGGCAAGATCGACGTCACCGACGCATCGCCGCTTGACGCGGCGCTGCGCGAGGCCGAGGAAGAGGTGGGGCTCGACCGCAGTTTCGTCGATCCGATCGGCTATCTCGATGTCTACGGCACCGCCTTCGGCTTCCGTATTCTGCCGACGGTGGCGCGGGTGCGGCCGGGTTTCACGCTGCAGATCAATCAGGGAGAGGTCGACGACGCCTTCGAGGTCCCGTTGGCGTTCCTGATGAATCCCGCCAATCACCAGCTGCATTCCAAGGAATTTCGCGGCATGGAGCGCACCTATTACGCGATGCCGTTTGCGGAGCGCTACATCTGGGGCGCGACGGCGGGAATCCTTCGGGTTCTCTACGAGCGGATCTATCTGTCATGATCCGACCCGTGTTGACGGAAATCGGAATCTTCCTCATTCCTTTTGCGGTCTATGTGCTGTTCTTGAGCGCGACCCGGTCGGGGCTGTTGGTGCCGGCCTCCTGGCCCCTCCATTTGGTCGCAAAATTGACGGTGGCGGCGCTGGTGTTGGTGATCGCAAGTCTGGTCCTGGTCGCCGAGTTTTCCGGCGCCCCGCCGCGTTCCACCTACATTCCCGCGCATGTCGAGAACGGCAGGCTCGTTCCCGGAGTCGAGAAATGACCGACGCGCGGGTGTTGAGCGCGCCCTGGCTCGCATCCGGTCCGGCCGCGCGGGTGCTCGCGCTCCTCAATGGCGAAGGCGAGGAGGCGCGCGTCGTCGGCGGCGCCGTGCGCAATGCGCTGCTCGGCATTCCGATCGGCGACATCGACATCGCGACCACGGCACTGCCCACCGAAGTGATCCGGCGGGCCAGGGCCGCATCGATCAAGAGCGTGCCGACCGGCATCGATCATGGCACGGTGACGCTCGTGCTCGAAGGCCATCCGTTCGAGGTGACGACGCTGCGCGAGGACACCGAGACCTTTGGCCGCAAGGCCAAGGTCGAGTTCGGTCGCGACTGGGTCGGCGATGCACATCGCCGCGACTTCACCATCAACGCGCTCTCCGTCGGGCCCGACGGCGTCATCCACGACCATGTCGGCGGTCTCGCCGACGTCGCTGCGCGCCGCGTGCGCTTCATCGGAGATCCCGCCCAGCGCATCGACGAGGACTATTTGCGCATCCTGCGCTTCTTCCGCATCCATTCGGCCTTCGGCCACGGCGAGCCCGATCGTGAAGGGTATGTCGCCTGCATCGCGGGCCGTGGCGGGCTTGCTGCCCTCTCGGCCGAGCGCGTGCGCATGGAGATGCTGAAGCTCCTGGTCACCGACGGCGCCGTCGGCGCGGTCACGGCGATGACCGATGGCGGCCTGCTGACGGCCATCCTTGGTGGTGTCGCCTATCTCGGTCCGTTCTCGGCGATGATCGACATCGAACGCGAGTTGGCGCTGGAGCCGAGCCCGGTCCGCCGTCTCGCCGCGCTCGCAGTCGCCGTCACCGAGGATGCGCGCCGTCTCGGCGTCAGGCTGAAGCTCTCGAATGCCGAGACCAAGGCGCTGGACGGCATGGGTCATCGCTGGTGGCGCTTTGCCTCCGCGGACGAGGCGCGCGCCCGTCGCCTGTTGTATCGCCTCGGCGAGACCGTCTATCGCGACCGCCTGATGCTGGGCTGGGCGCGTGCCGGGCGCGACCGCGACGATCAGCGCTGGCGCGAGCGCGCGCTGTTGCCGCAGCGCTTCGCCCCGCCGAAATTGCCGTTGAGGGCGGCCGATTTCATCGCTCGCGGGGTTGCGGAGGGGCCGCTGCTCGGTCACGTGCTGACCCTCGCAGAGGATGCCTGGCTCGCTGCGGATTTTCCGCTCGACGAGGCATCGCTGAACGCGATCGCCGATCAGGCGGCGGCCCGCGTCAACCGCGACGGACGTTCATGAATTTTCTGGCAGGCTTCGCCGACATTTCGCTTCTGCAGCTCCTGCTCGTCGCTTCCGTCGCATTGTTTGCTTCCATCATCGGTGGTCTTGCCGGCTACGGCACCGGCGCCCTGATGCCGCTCGTGCTGGTGCCGATGGTTGGCGCAGAGCCCGTGGTGCCGATCATCGCGATCTCGGCGATCATGACCAATCTCAGCCGCGTCGGCGCCTATTTCAGCCATGCCGACCGCACGCGCGCCGGCGTCGTGATCGCAGCGGCCGCGCTGACAACCGCGCTCGGGGCATACGGCTACACGCGGCTGACCAATGCCGGCGCGGCGCTCGTGATCGGCACGATGCTGATCATGAGTGTTCCCCTGCGGCGCATCCTGCGCAAGCGCAATGTCCGGATCGGCCATGGCGGGCTCGCTGCGGGATCGGTCGGTTATGGCGTGCTGGTCGGCGGCACCTCCGGCTCCGGCGTGATCCTGCTGTCGCTGCTGATGGCGGCCGGGCTCGAAGGCGCGGCAGTCATCGCCACCGACGCGATGATCTCGGTGGCGACGGGCGTCATCAAGATCTCGGTGTTCGGCCTCGCCGGCGTGGTCACGGCGCAGGTGCTGGCGTTTGCGCTCCTGATCGGCGCCGTGGCGGTGCCGGGCGCGTTCCTGGCCAAGGCCTTCGTGGCGCGCATGCCGGTGCATATCCACGCCGCAATCCTCGACGCCGCCGTCATCACCGGCGGCGGCGTCATGATTGCATCAGCCGTGCGAAGCCTCTGGCCCGCCGTCTCGCCGTAGCGCCGCGACGGCGCTGCGCGCAGTCTACCTCAGCCCCATTTCATCTCGCCCTTCGCCACCTTGGCGCCGATGTCGAGCGCCACGCCCATGCCGAGGCCGGGAAACTTCGCCTCCATCGCAGCCTTCAGTGCCGCGGCGTCCTTGGCCTTGGCGAGCTCCTCCTCGAATGCGATGAGATAAGCCCTGGTGTGCTGAACGCCTGATAGGTCGGTCTTGGCGTCCGGCACGGCGTGACCGGCGACCACGATCGCCGGAGCGCGTGCCGCGATCTTGTCGAGGGTCGCGATCCAGGCGGCGCGCTGCTCCTTCGAGGGCGTGTCGGCGGTCCAGACGTGGACGCCGGAGAAGATCAGCACGCCGCCGAGCACGGCCTTCAGGGAGGGGACCCAGAGATAGCGGCGGTTGGCGATACCCTCGGCGTTCACGATCTCGATCGTCTCGCCATCGACCGTCAGTGACGGGCCATCGAAAGGCTCAGGCAGCACGACATCGGCCATCGTCTGCGGGCCGTTGTCCTTCAGCTGCGGTCCCCACACGGCGAGCTTCTTCTCGACATTGGCCTTGATCGCGTCGATCGTGGCGGTCGCGGCGATGACCTTCACGCCGGGGAACGTCTCGCGGATCGGCTTGAGGCTGAAGTAGTAGTCAGGGTCCGACTGGCTGACATAGATCGCGGTCAGCTTCTTGCCGCTCGCCTTGATCGCGGCCGCTACCGCGCGGCCATCCGGATAGGTGAAGCCGCCATCGACCAGCAGCGCTTCCGTCGGGCCCGAGAGCAGCACGGGGGCACGGAAGAAGCCGTTCGGGCCTGCCGGGAAATGCGTCCAGCTGAGCTTGCTCTCGACGGCATGGCCAATCCCGGAAGAGCCGAGAATGGCTGCGGCGGTCCCTGCAACTGCTGATGTCATGATCTGTCTCCGTGTCG
>JBARNF010000738.1:0-17923 GCA_049802835.1 Bradyrhizobium sp. | reverse complement strand
GTTCTGATGGGGACGCATGTAGTCGGGAACGCCGCGGCCCGCGTCTGATACGCATTCAATCGCCCCGGCCTCGTTGCCCGCCATGATCTCGAGCATGCCCTTGAGAAAGGCGAGATGACACTCCAGTTCCGACCCTGCTCGCAGAGTCAGCGCCGAGGCCAGCCGATGCGCCTTATCGAACTCTCCAAGCTCGAAGAGCGAGCGAACCATCATGTTCGCCAAGTCCAGCGACCGGGCCGCGAGCCCGCGACAGAGTTGGGGTAACCGATGCAGCACTTCAAGGCGTCGTTCGATTTTCTGAGGCCGAGGCGCAGACGCGGATTTGTCAGGCTGTTGGCCACGCCAGAGACTCTGTTCGCCGGACTGTCGCGTTCGAGAGAGCTGTCCCTGCTGCAGCCGCAGCGATGGGCACGTATCCTGATCGCCTCGGCTGCCAAGTTCCTGAATCTGCTGCCGTCTCGTCTGGCCTTCCTGATCCTCATCTCCTTCGAGATGGGGCAACTTCGCGGCCGGCGTCTGCTCGAACGAGCCTATCAGGTCCATGTGACGTCTCGGCTGGCGCAGAACCCTGATCAGCAATTTTCGGGATGGCTGAGGCGGTACTTTCCGGTCGAATCGGCCGAGCTTCTGCTTCGGATCGGAGCCGATCGTGAAGCGTATGATCTGGTCGTGCAGGATCGGCTCGCGACCCGGTCGCTGGACCTGGCGAACATGATGGTTCGCTCGCTGTTCGAGCTTGGAGAGTTCGATAAGGCGCACCGGCTGGCCTCGACGCTGACTCTGCGTGCAGGATCGGAACTGGAGTGTCATCTCGCCTTTCTCAAGGCGATGCTCGAGATCATGGCGGGCAACGAGGCCGGGGCGATTGAAAGCGTTTCAGACGCATGCCGTGGCGTTCCCGACTACATGCGTCCCCATCAGAACATGGCCTCGCGGCCGGAGCAGAACTACCATCCCAATCCTCTCGACTTTGCCTGCGGCCCCGCGGGCAGGCTATTCGATCTTTGCAACTTCACGGGCCAGCGCGTGACTCACGTCGGGCGGGGCGATCTCGGCATCGGACTGTTTGCCCGGGCGCTTGCGGCGCAGACGGAACTGCGCAGCAAGGGGGCGCCGGCAGTGTCGGCGGAAGTCACCCACCTGCTCGGCAGGCTCGGTATCCCGCTGGATCAGTTGCGGGTCCTTCCGGAGGAATGGACGACCCAGATCGGTCACCTCGGCATGCTCGATATCCTGTTCCGAATGCGCGACCTGGGGTGGTGGTCGGGAAAGCCGCTGATCGTCGTGCGACCGAACTTCGTTGCCAACAGGACGTTTTTCCGGCTGTTCGAAAGGTATGCCGACGTCGTGGTGATCGGAGAGACCGTGTCCCGCGCGGTCGGCGAAGAGCTTCTGTCTTTGCAGCGCTGGTACGGCATGAACTTCAATGTATTTCAACTGCCGGATGGCAAGGTCGTGCCATGGCAGGAGGCCGGGGCGCTTGCCATCGTGCAGTGGGAGAAGGAAGGCCGGGGCCATCCCTTGCGCGACGAATATGATCGCATCTTCGGATCGACGCCGAAGGTGCAGAACGATTTCCGGCGGATGCGCGAAGCCTGGGGCATGAAGCCGGACGACTGGTATGTGTGCCTGCACACCCGCGATGCCGCGCACTATTCCGAGGTCGATGGCACCGGGCAGACGCATCGCAACTCGCCGATCGAGACCTACCTCGATGCGATCCGCTCGATCACCGGCCAGGGTGGCTGGGTCATCAAGCTCGGCGGTCCGAATTCGCCCAGGCTTCCGCCGCTCGACCGCGCGATAGACTACCCGCTGAGCGACTTCCGCTCCGAATTGATGGACATCTGTCTCATTCGGAACGCAAGGGCGTTCATCGGCACGACCTCGGGATTGACGAACGTGGCGATCAGCTTCGGTGTTCCAAGCGCGCTCGTCAATTGCATCACGACGGATCCACAGTTGTGGAACAGCGACGTTCGTTTCGCGCTCAAGCCGGTGCGTCTGGCCGATGGAACGATGCTGACCCAGGCGCAGCTGACGTCGACTCCCTGGCGCTGGCGCTTGTTCGATGCCGGTGTCCTCTGTCGCAACGGTGCGCAGCCGCAGAACAACACGTCTGACGAAGTCCGCGCCGTCGCAGCGGAGGTGGTCGACCTGGCATGCGGACGTTCGGCGAATGATAACCCGCAACTCCTGTCGCGGTGGAGGAAGCAGCTTCCGACCTCGCATTGTTATGGGACGAGCAGCATCAGCACGTACTATCTGGGGAAATATGAAGGTGTGTTCTTGACGCAAGGATCGAGCCCGCGGCCGACGAACCTCATCGAGAACGATACCCGGATGACGTCGGATGCATCGACGGGCGCCCGCCGAGTTGCGACCTCACGACGCTCCTATGATGAGAGTTGAGGATAAAAGTCGAGGATGAGCCGGCAGGCGTGACGGCTCACCAGGCCCGTTCCGGCCGTCAGTCTTGGCCGCGTCGGTCTTGGTGATGGCAGGCGACAACTGCACGATACCGATCATAGCGCATCGTCTGTCACGGTTCTCTCAGCAGGTTTCGCGCGTGTTTCTCCAAGAAATACCTGCTCGGCCGCGAGCTGCCGAAGAAGCCGGGCACCTGGACGTGGCGCTCCCAGCTGTTGTCGACGCCGGGGGCAGGTCCTTTCCGCCGGGGGTCGGAGATCTCGAGCACCTCGCGCACGGTCTCCAGAATTTCGTCCGAGCTGCTCTCGCTCACGACGAGCTCGGCGCGGGCCATGGATTCATGTGTCGGGTACGCCCAACGATACCGTTCCGAAGTCCACTCGCTGAGTGAAAGCATCCGGCCGTCCGTCCTGTGGACGGGCTTCAGCGCAAAGCGAGTGTCGATTGACCACAACAGGCCGATCGAGCTCAACGCATTCACCATTGCGGTCGGGATGCCGAAGCTGCTTGCCACATAGGCGAAGCCGGAGGTCGTCCCGATGAACATGCGGGCGCGGCGCATCAGATGGATGTCCATCTCCGGGAACTGATCGTCGCTGCGGGCGTAGTCGACCACGCGTTCCATTTTCGGGAATGGCGGCACCCTGCGGCCGCCCATCCGCACGACCCATCCACCGCATTCGGTGATGTGACGCACCGCATCGAGATAGCTCGCGAGCGATGCGTTGCGAATGGATTCGCCGACTCCCTCGGTATCATTCCGCGTGTGGGCGTCGCGCACATGCAGGCAGACGAACCAGTCGCCGTCGGCCATGCCCCATCTGCGCCGGTAATCCTGGTAGGTCTGCTCGACGCGATCGTCGGCGAATTGCCGGCGGTCGTAGATGTCGCGCAGCGGAAAGGTTCGTTGCCGGCTTTCCCACTGCTTGAGCGCCAGCGATCCCGCATCGTTCCAGTACACTGCCCGTCCGTCCTCGAAGCGGAATGCCTGGTGCGAATCGCCGATGAACGGCGTCAGGCTGGCGAGCTCGTGCCATACTCCCGCACTGACGTTCTCGCCCAATGTAAGCGTCGGGCAGATGTCCGAGAACAGCGACAGGAACGGCTTGTTGGCGATCCGGTCCTTGTAGGCCAGCAGCAACGGCTGGCCTTGCCACCATCCCATATCCCGCATCATCAGATGGACGTTGAGGTGGCCATTGTGGCCGATCAACGCGCTCCAATCCGGAGAGAGAAGCTTGACCTCCGGCAGATCGGTGTCGAGCTTCTTGAGGATGGCCTTGAGCTGAGCGCTGGGAGCCGGCAGATGACGGCGAAGCCGCCGCTGAGTGTCGGTCAGGTTGACGTAGACCTGCGGGACGTGAAAGCCCTCGCCGCTGTGATATGTCGTCAGCAGCAGGTTGCGATAGGCGTAGAACAGGTTGATCTCCGACAACACCTTCCGCTGCGGATGATCGGAGGGGAACCGTTCCCAATATTGGCCGTGGGCCTCGCGGGCGGCGAGGATATCGTCGTGCTTGGCAAGGTCGAGCTCGCTGACGAGGGTCTCGATCAGTTCCTTGTCGCAGAAGAATTCCGGGACGTAACGGTCGAGGGGGGCTTCGAACGGGATGGGATCGCCGTCCCTGCGTGCATCGTTTTGCTTTCCCTCGAAGCTCGTCTGCTCGAAACGGAAGTTCCGATGCTCCAGCATGACGTTGATCAGCTCGGCAAACCGGCGCAGGTGCTGCGGGCGCAGTGCGGTCCAATTGATTGTGTGGGCCTGGGCCAGCAACTCCATGAAATAGCCGGACGTCAGCTTCTTCGTCAGACCGCCGATCGCGTCCATGAACTCGTCGTCGACCCTTTCCCAATCGATGTTGGGGAACAGCTCCAGAACACGCTTCTCCTTCTCGCACATGAGAAGGAAAAGGATCAGCTCGTTACAGTACAGATCCGAACGGGGACTGGAGAGCACCCATTGCATCTCCTTGTCGAGATCGGGACCGCAGAAATATCGAAACTGCCGGTCGAACTCATTCCGGCGTGCATGGCGGTGGAAAACAATCGCGACCATGAATGCCTGCTTGAACGTCAACAGCGCAAAAAACAGGTTCTTTAGAGACTCCGCTCGTTGGCCCACTGCATTGAGGTACCAGGCGATCGCCTTCACGCCATGCGCGGCCAAATTCGACTGCAATGACCGTAGGAGACTGCGCTGACGTGGCGCGGGACGCCCGGTCGGATTTGAATGAACGGACTCGAAGGACATTCTGGAGCCCCATGCCCGACCGCGACTGCTGCGCAGCTCATGAAGATGCTGCACTTCGAATATAGCGCTATCCAGCTGGCCGCAAGCCGTTGGACGGCGGCGTGCGGCCTCGTGCGAGCGGCGGATGGGTGTAGAACGGCCTTGGCCGGTCCGCGCCGCGACGCCTCGGCTGTGCGTGATCTCGGTTCGTTCGACATCGTCGCTCTTGTCAATGGGGCGGCCAAAAGATAGCTTTCCCCGGCATCTCGCGAGTTATGATTGGCTTGGGGGCGTCATGCGGGTTGCGTGGCCTCGCAGCTGTGGGAGCGCGGCGCGCGCATGTTCATCGGCAGGATCGCGGACTTTGCCGATGTCGCGAGCGGCTTCGGTGTTCAGATGGTTGTGAGCGGCGCGGGTTTGGCCGCGCAGTCGCGCGCCGAAATGCACCTGCTGTCGGCTGACATCTCCCGGCGTGCGGGCGTGCCGCATGGGCTCGCCGGGCGATGTGAGCGATCCAACGCCAGGACATTTCCGACCAACGAGGTCGGCACGAATGCTGGCCTCGCCGTGAGCGGTGGCAAGGGCGACCACGTCCTGGAGACCACCAAAGAGGAGCCGGCCCGGGCCCCCGGGGCGCGGCCGGCTGTCGGGCGGGTCGGTGAGGTCCGGGAGAAACGTGTGAATATCGCTGGTTTTGCGAGCGGCAGGCGACCTCATCGTGATTTCGTCGAAGTGCATTCGGCTCTTCTGCCGGACCTTTCCTGGAGCGAACCGAGCCGATGAATTTTGCCCAGCCGAACCTCGTCCTGGATGAGGCCCGTGCGACGCCCCTCGGCTATCGCAAGGATATCGACGGCCTGCGCGCGATCGCCGTGCTGCCCGTCCTGCTGTATCATGCGTTTTCCACTGCCGTTCCCGGCGGCTTCTACGGCGTCGACATCTTCTTCGTCATCTCCGGCTATCTGATCACCGGCATCATCCACAAGCAGATGCTGTCGAACAGGTTCAGCATCGCCGACTTCTATGCGCGCCGCATCCGCCGCATCTTTCCCGCGCTGGTCACGGTCGTGCTGGTCACGTTCCTGATCGGATGGTTCGTGCTGCCGCCGCGCGAGCTGAAGTCGCTCGGATCCAATATCGCGGGCGGCGCAATCTTCGTCCAGAACTTCATTCTGCTCGGCCAGGTCGGCTATTTCGACCTGGCCGCGGAGAAGAAGCCGCTGCTGCATCTCTGGTCGCTGGCCATCGAGGAGCAGTACTACATCGTCTGGCCGCTCCTCTTGATGCTGATCGGGGCGTGGCGCCGAAGAAGCCTTGCGATCACGATCGTGCTGGCCGCGGCGTCGTTCGCGGCGTGCCTGATCGTACAGCCCCGCGCACCCGACTACGCCTTCTATCTGCCGGTGACGCGGGCATGGGAGTTGCTCGTCGGTTCGGGCCTTGCCCTGTGGTCCAACGGACGCAGCCTGGAGCCCCGTTCGCGGGCGCCGGTCGTTCGCCTTGCGGGCGAGCTCATCGCCGTCGCCGCTCTGCTCGCGATCGGGATCGCGTTCTGGCGCTTTGGGCGTCTCACGCCGCATCCAGGCCTCCCCACGCTGCTGCCCGTCCTGGGCGCGGCCGTCCTGATCGCGGCCAACGGCACGCTGGTGCATCGCTTCCTGCTGTCGTCGACGCCCGTCGTTTTCGTCGGCCTGATCAGCTATCCGCTCTATCTCTGGCACTATCCGCTGATGGCCTATGCGCGCATCCACTTCGTGGACGGCGTCCCGGTCCAGGTCATGGGCGCGATCATCGTCGCCAGCGTGCTGCTGGCCTGGCTGACCTATCGCTTCATCGAACGGCCGATCCGCTTCGGGCGGAGCTATGGCGCTTACAAGATAGGGGCTTTGCTGAGCGGCATGGCCGCGCTGGGGATCGTCGGGCTGGTGGCCGATCGGACCAACGGATTGCCGATGCGGATTCCCGAAAGCCTGCGTGGTTTCATGCTGGACGGGAGTGAAACTGCACGCTTTTGGAGAGCAGATAAGTGCCTGCTGAAACCTGATCAGAGCGCCTCCGATTTTGCAGCAGAATGCGCTGGGACCGGCCGCCATCCACTGATCCTCGCCTGGGGCGATTCTTATGCGGCCTCGCTCTATCCAGGCCTTGCTCACTTCGGTGCCGAACGGGGCTTCGAAGTTGCGGAATTCACGGCCTCGGCCTGTCCGCCGCTGATCGGATTCGTCCACCCGGACCGACGGTTCTGCAAGGGCGCGAATGACTTCGTGATCCAGAAGGTCGCGGAGCTGAAACCGGATGTGGTCCTCTTCTACTCGACCTGGAGCTATGGCCCCGACGACCTTCGCAACGGGCTGGACAGAACAGTCTCGGCGTTGAGGGAGCTCAAGGTCCCGAAAATCGTCCTGCTCGGACCGCCCGCGACCTGGCTCGGCGAAAGTCTGCCTGCGAACCTGCTAGATTACTATTTCCAGACGCATTCTCTACTGCCTGCGCGCACCAAGTTCCGGTCGAACGACACCTGGACGCGGGCGCTGGATGAATTCCTCGAGGCGCAGGCTCAGCGCGTGGGAATTCAATACATCTCGGCGCGACGGATGATGTGCAATGACGAGGGGTGCCTCGCGCGAATCGGCCCGGATGGATCCGACCTCACGGCCTATGACAATGGCCATCTGACCAATCCCGGCTCGATGTTCGTCGCCAAGGAGGCGTTGGACGCGTTGCCTGGCTTCGAGAAATAAAGCGTGTGTCTGATCGCCCAGGGCACACCATGGATTGTCGGACAGAGAGGGCCGGTCTCCCAAGCGGACATGTCGGCGAACACGATCCTGGCCGGGCCGGCCGCCGCTATCTCGGTTGCCTGCTCGGACTGACGGTCGCGATGCTGGGCGGCCTCTGCCTGGCGCTGGGCGTGCAAGGGGGCGACCATTTCAGCGCGATCAGCAGGTCCGGCGACGCGGCGTGGTACCGCAATTTCGGCGGCGATGGCGTCACCGAGATCCAGGACCAGGATCTGTTCTTCCACGACATCGGCCGCTCGATCGACCAAGCGCGGCAAGCCGACGTCATCATCCTCGGCTCCTCGCTGGTATCGTTCGCGATCGACCAGAGCGTCGTTCGCGAACGCCTCGAGCGGCCCTACGGACTCAAATTCTACAACATGGCCTTCGTCGGGGTCGCCAGCGGCGAGTTCGCGCGGCAGATCGCCCTGAAGCATCATCTCCATCCGCGCCTGTGGATCGTGAATGCCGATGACGGCGGCGGCGGCGGCAATTTCTTTCATCGCAATCTGACCCGCGCCTTCGGCGCCGATGTACGTCCGATTCCGAGTACGAGGCTCAGCCGCTTCGGCGCCTATTACGAGGTGATCCGCCGCAACCTCCGTTGGCGGTTCGAGGACGCGACGCGGGACATCCGCCGCGCATGGGCCGCACCGAGAGCGGGGGCCATTCCGTCTTTCGACCGCGACGACCGCACCGGCGCCGCCGACATGCGCGGGTTTCCGCGCTTTCTCGCCGGCGGCAATCCCGGCGTGAAGATGACGCGCGACCCCGACTGCCACACCACGCCGGAGGTCATTGCCAATGCGCGCGACTTCGTGCGGTCGCTCGGTGCGCCGGTCGTGCTCACTCTGGTGCCGAATTTCCACGGCTGCCTGACCCAGGTTCGCGAAATCGCCGACGCCGTCGGCGTCGAGACGGTGCTGCCGGCGCGCACCGACTATTCGAGCTGGGACGGCGGCGGCCATCTCGACGGCAGGGGCGCCGCCGATTTCACCGGTGACCTTGTCAGCGCTCTGGAAAAGACACGGGCATTTCAGCGGATGCGCAAGGATGACGATCGTGGGCAACGTTGACCACCGGGGCGCCGGCAGCGTCTCGTCGCCGCAGCCCGGCACGGCGCATGCCTTGCCCAACCAAGCCTTGGCCTCCCATGCCTTGGCCTACCGGGCCGACATCGACGGGCTGCGCGCGGTCGCCGTGATCGCGGTGCTCATCTATCATGCATTCCCGCGGGTGCTGCCGGGCGGCTTTGCGGGCGTCGACGTGTTCTTCGTGATCTCAGGCTATCTGATCACGGGGATCATCGATCGGCAGTGCGCGGAGAAGAGCTTCAGCTTCGCGACGTTCTATGCCCGCCGTATCCTGCGAATCTTCCCGTCCCTGATCACCGTGGTGCTGGCGACGTTCCTGATCGCGTGGTTCGTGCTGCCGGTGGCCGAGATGGAAGCGCTCGGATCCAACATCAAGGGCGCTGCGGCGTTCATCGAGAACTTCATGCTGCACGAGCAGATCGTCGGATATTTCGATCCGGGCTCCGAGCGTCTTCCGCTGCTCCATCTGTGGTCGCTCGGCATCGAGGAGCAGTACTACATCGTCTGGCCCGCGGCGTTCGTGCTGATCGCCCGATGGCCGTCGCAGAAGGCGGCGATCGTCGCCGCCTTGGGGGTGGGCTCTGTCGTGGTCTGTCTCGCGACGCCGGCGAAAGAGGCGGCCTGGGCGTTCTACTCCCCGACCACTCGCGGTTGGGAGCTGATGGCTGGATCGTTTGTTGCGGTCTGGCTGCGGCAACATCCGCAGATGCGGATCGGTCTGGTGACCGCCAATCTGGTCGCCGGTCTCGGCGCCGCCGGGGTTCTCCTCGCATTCTTCGCCTTCAGCGGGACATCGCCATGGCCGGGCGTTCGCACGCTCGTCCCGGTGCTGGCGACCATGGCCCTGATCGCAACGGGGGGTACATTGGTTCAACGGACGTTGGCCCTGCCTCCATTGGTCTTCGTAGGTCTCATCAGCTACCCGCTCTATCTCTGGCACTTCCCGCTCATCGCCTTCGCCAAGCTCTATCTGGGCGGAACGGTTCCGGTGGGAACGATGCTCGGCGTGCTGCTGCTGAGCGCATTGCTGGCGTGGCTCACCTACCGCTTCATCGAGCTGCCGATCAGGTTCGGGACGTCATCCATCGCATGGCGGGTCGGTCCGTTGCTGGCGGGCATGGTGGCCTTGATACCGATCGGCATCGCGGCGACGAGCACACGCGGTCTTCCGATCCGGTTTGCGCCGGAGATCCGCGGCTTCATGCTGTCGGGCAGCGAGACCACGGTGCACTGGCGTCGTGGCCGCTGCCTGCTGCTTCTGCAGCCCGCATCCGAATTCGGCGACGACTGCGCCGGGCAGGGACGCCGGCCGCTGCTGCTGATCTGGGGCGATTCCTACGGCGCCGCGCTCACTCCGGGCCTGCTCCATTTCGCGGTGGAGCGAGGCTATGACGTCGCCCAGTACACCGCGTCCGCCTGCCCGCCGCTGATCGGCTACACGCTGGAGGCCCGCCCGTTCTGCAAGAGCATCAACGACGATGTCGTACTGCGGATCGGCCGCCTCAAGCCGGAGGTGGTCATCCTCGACGCCACCTGGGGACATGCGGAAGCCGTGCTGCGGGAGGATCTGCCTCGCACGGTGGCGCAGATCAGGGCGAACAGCACCGCCCGAATCGTGCTGATGGGGCCGCCGCCGGGCTGGCAGGGTGTCGGCTTGTCCCACAACGTGCTGGACTACTACCAGCAGACCGGACAGCTGTTGCCGGAGCGGACCTTGTTCCGTTCCAACGACGAGTGGACGCGCGGGCGGGATGCCCTGTTTCGTGAACTCACCCGCGAGCTCGCGATCGATTACATCTCGGTCCGCGACGTCTTCTGCAACGTCGAGGGCTGTCTCAGCCGGATCGGTCCCGGCGCCGCGCAATTGACGGCATTCGATCCCGGGCACCTCACGGTCCCCGGAGCGATCTTCCTGGCGAGCCGCACCCTCGACGCGTTGCTTGGTCCGCCCCGGCAACCGCCGCGGTAGGGGCCGCTATTCCGGGTCGGCCGGGATGCCGCGATAGGCGTGGATGATGAAGCGGGTGCCGCCGACGGAGTAGTCGCCGCAGTTGCTGGCCTCGATCCCGAACATCTCGATCAGCTCTTTCCACGCCTGCCGCTCGCCGGTGGTGGGAATGGCACGATTGGCGTTCCAGTCGTCGAAACAGATGATGGCCCCTGTCGAAATCATGCCGCGTTGGAACAGCGGCACCAGCGCATCCATCATCGACTGGTAGAGATCGCCGTCGAAATGGATCATCGCGAAGCGCGTCTCGGGCGGCAGCGTCTTGACCGTGTCGGCGAACCACCCCTCGTAAAGCTGGAAGCGATGCGGTGGTAGGATCTTCCCGATCTGTTCGCGGAGCTCGGGCGCCGCCAGCACCTTGCAGCCGCCCTTCGCCCATGCGCCGGAGATCACGTGAGGCGCGGCCTGATCGACCGGAGAAGTGATCTCGGGCAAGCCCTCGAAACTGTCGAACAGCCGCAGGATGCGAAACGGATTTTCGCCCGAGGCGGTCTTGCCGAGCGGCTGGCGCTGCAGGTCGAACACCATGGAGGTGGCGATCGCCCTGGCGCTGAACCCGCCCATGGTACCGAATTCGGCGACGTCACCGTTGACATGCGCGCTGTTGATGTACTGGACGCACAAGGTGAGCGTCTTGGCGATCTCCTGCGCCGGCAGGATCAGCACGTCGGCATAGGTGTAGTACGCGCCGGGGGAGGGAAGCTGTCGTGATTTGTATTTCTCCAGAGCGATGTCCTGAACGAGGCGCCCGTCATCGACCGCATCGTCCGAAGGAGCGGCGATGGCAACGGCCGCGCTCTTGTCCTGACCCTCCTGGCTGTTGTCTTGGCTGTATGGCCAAGGCAGCGGCGGCTCGCACATGATCGCCCGTTTGACCGAACGCATCCAATACAGCACATCCGGCGGCAGCGAGGTCGCAAGCGCGTTCTTCAATGGATTCAGCATTCAAATTCTCCAACGCGGTACGGTTCGATCCTCGTCAAGCGGCGTCGAGGGAGAGCGCAGACGCAAATCGTCAGAAGGGCGGTCGATCGAGGTAGACCGAAGATAAGGATCTCCGCAGACGCCGGCTTGAACGGGACGAACATCCAAAATCTCCGAGCGATGCCGCTCATTGCCGATCCAGAGGCCGACGTTCATGGAAGCGGGAATAGGCCGTCTCCAAGAAAGCCTTAAGACGCTTTTGGCTTAGCCGTCCCACGCTATCGGCGCAAGCGGGAGTCCCGGGGCTAAGCTCTCAATAGAGGTTGGTAGTCCGGCCTTCCGTGTCGGCGCCGTCGGCTGCGCGTTCCTTCGGCAGCTTGATGAAGAACGGGTCGGCCGGCCAGTGGTTCATGCCGGCGACCATGATCGTCATCTCCTCGTTGGGCATGCGCGGCATGAAGACGAGATCGATCGCCGACCGCGTCTTGTGCGACGGCGGGCTGCCCCGATGCATGAGACGGGTGGCGTCGAACACGAGCAGGTCGCCGGTCTTTCCCAGCACCGTATGCTCGCGGTAGGTGGCGTCGCGATACTGGAACGGGCCGGTCTGCTGGTCGACGTCGCACAGATAGAGCACGCCGCGGATGACGCCGGCCGGACAACCGTCGCTATGCCATTCCTGCGGACCGACGCCCTCGGCGAGGTGCGGCAGCGAGCGCACGAGCCGGACGTTGGCAACTTTCGCCGGACAGCCGAGCACGCCGCGAAAGAACGAGTCGAAGTCTCCACCGCTGAACAGGGCCTGCAGGTAGTCGACCAGCGCGGCCGACGGCATGCCGGTCTGCAGGTCACGGGTGTAGGGAGCGACGCTGTTGCCAGCCCAGTCCCATGCGATGTGGCGATTGCTGACATCGCGGTCGAACAGCTCGGTGTTCCGGAACATCGCCGCCTTTTCCGGGTTCGTGCTGATCACCGTGACGCCGTTCTGCTGGAATTCGACGATCTTGTCGGCAAGCTGGCTCGGCGTCTTGCGCGGGTCGAATTTCGGCGCGTGAGCCGTACACGTGGCCGGGGGGCTGTTGGCTGCCGGCAGAAGCGTGAGCCGGCGCGACGGGGCCGTTACGGTGCCGTTTGCCGGTGACAGACTGCGCGGTTCGTCCGGTTTGGATGGTGCGCTCAGGCGGTCGAGCGTGTCGGAACGCACGAGGCGGTAGCCGAGCGCGCCGAGGGTCCGGTTCAGTTCGCTCTTGAGCTTCTGCGTGGCAGAGTTGACCATCGATCTTACGGCCATGTTGTCCTCACCTGGCGTCCGTGTCTCGTTTTTGACGTTCTTATCAGTTTGCCGCTCGCCCGCTTACGGACGTCAGTGTCGAAGGAGACACGCGCAGATTCAAGATTCGCGTGCGGCCGGCTGGAACGGATCCAGGCCGCAGGCCCTTCGGTAGTAGAGCTCGTAGCGTGGATGGTTGGCGACGAGGCCCCGGCTGTCGATCGCATGATCGATCAGGGCCTCGAGCAGAATACGAGCTCCCTTCGGCGGAAGGTGTACCCCGTCGAAATCGAATTCCGGCCGCAGCAGGTCGCCTTCGGTCAGCTCGGACCAGCGGTCGATCACGAACAGGTTCTGCGATCTGACCTTCTGTTCGAGCTTCCAATTGAACGCCTGCACCAGCTTGGTGCGGACGGAGACGGGGCAATCGTATTTCTGCAGCTCCCTGACGCGCGCCTCCTGCCGGGTCGGAGGAACCACGCTCTGGACATACACACGCTTGAAGCCCGCCGCGACCAGCTGCTGCAGCCCGGCGACGAATGGGCCGAGACGAGCCTCGAACGCTTCGTCGATGAGGTCCCAGGGCACCAGCGGCTTGTCCAGCAACGGCAAGGTCGTCGCAAACGGCGGAACGAAGTCGTGGCTGTCCTTCAGCAGCTGCAGGACCGGGCCGCGAACGTCGATCTCACCGACCGTGATCATGATGAGCGGCGCCCTCACGGCCTGTCCGCCAGCCCGTGCAATGGCGAAATCCACTTCGTCCATGGACAAATGGGTCGCGCGACCATTGCGGATCAGGCCCTCGTATTCCAGGAAAGCGATGAAGTCGGGGTGGAACTCGCCGGTCGTCGGATTGTAGAACTCCTGCGCGGTGGCGCCTGGAATATACTTCGTGCGGGCCATCACCCAGGCACCCGTCCATCGCTCCCGAAATACCATGTTGCGGTAGGGCAGCGAATGGCTGTCGCCCACGATGTAGACCGGCAGAACCGTTTCGACTTCGGCGTCCACGCTAATGCTTCCTCTCCATGCAAGCCCGGCTGCAGCACCAATTCATCGTCAATTCGGCCGGCTCGCCGCCAGCGCGCGGTAGAACTCGTCCTCGTCGCAGACGATGCGCGGCTCCGACGATGGCGCCGCCGGACGCTTCCGGGAGCCTTCGTTCGCTGCGTGCGCCATGGCGTCCGCGCCCTCACCGGTGAAGTGCGCGAAGAACACGTTCATCGCGCGCGCGACACCATCGGACGTGACCGAGCGGGCATCGTCGGCGAAAAAGGCGCCGGCATTCTTCGCCGCCGTGATGATCTCGTAGGAGGCGAAGTAGTGTACGTTGTCGTAGCGTCGCACCATCTCCTCCGCGGCGACGCGCAGCACGCTCTTGGAGTAGGTCGTCGCCTGAAGTACGTGGCGCGGTTCCATCGTGGCGACGAGCGGCACTGGCGAGACCGTCAGGATGATCTGCAGTCGCGGATTGGCGGCTGACAGCAGATTGATCGCCTCGGCCAGGTAGCCCGTGGTCTCCGTCACCGACAGGTTCTGGAAGGCATATTTGGCGTCGTCGAACTCGCCGGCGCTGCCACAGCCGGGGCAGGTGGGGTAGACGGTGCCGTCGCGTTTCGACACCCAGCATTCGGTGAGACCGAGCGTGAAGATGAAGACGTCCGTCGTTTCCAGGAGTTGTCGGACCGCCTTCAAATGTCGCTTCAGATCGGCCTCCGCCTCGACCATCGAGACGTACCCCTTCGGCGTGATGCGGGGCCGCAGAAGGTCGAAGATCCGGCCGTCGCGGTCGGTCCAGAACTGATCGGCCGGCCTGAAGTCGCCGAAAGCGCGCTGAACCAGCTGCAGCAGCTGCAGGGTGCTGTAGATGTTGCCGTAGCGGGCGGAGAAGACGCCGAAGCCGAAGCGCTCCTCCTGCTCGGGCGTCAGATTGGCAGGCGCCGGCTCCGTGACATGGTAGTTATAGCCGCGGTCCTTCAGGGCGCGCGAAATGTGCTGAGCAAAACAGCTCCCGGCGGACGCGATGCGGTGATCGGGGCCAAAACGAAGTTGCGAGGGGAGGTGGGGATCGAGATCGGATGAGCTGTGTTCAGAGACGGCCTGGCGCCAGAAGCTGCTCGCCGGCAGCGTCGTGTATGGACAGCTCATTCTTTCACCTCTGGCCGCATGGCACAGCGCAAGGAAAGCCGCGAACCGGCCATGGTCTTCACGACCGCGGCTTCATCCCGCTGTAGGAATGGATGATGAACTTCGTGCCTTGAATGGAGTAGTCGCCGGAGTGGCTGGCGACGATGTTGAAACGGCTGACCAGGTCGGTCCAGGCCTTGCGCTCGCCGGCCTCGGGATCGGCTTCATTGCAGTTCCAGTCATCGAAGCAGAGCACGGCGCCTTTCGAGATGAAGCCGCGTTCGAAGCAGGGCACCAGGGCATCCATGGTCGACGAATAGAGGTCGCCATCGAAATGGATCAGCGCAAAGCGCGTGTCGTCGGGGAGCTGCTTCACCGTATCGGCAAACCAGCCCTCATAGATCTCGACCCGGCTCGGCGGAATGATGCCTTCCACCATGGTTCGCAGGTCGGCGGCGCTGAGAATCCTGCAGCCGCCCTTCGACCAGGTCCCCGATTTCACGTGCTGCGATTCCAGATCGACCTGGGCGGTGATTTCCGGCAGTCCCTCGAAACTGTCGAACAGGCGCAGCTTTCTCAGCGGCTGGTTCGGCTGGTAGCGCGGGTCGAAAACCATCGCGTTGGCCAGGGTCCGGGCCGTGAATCCACCCATCGTGCCGAATTCGGCGATGTCGCCTTTGACGTCGGCGCTGTTGATGTACATCGCGCTCAAGGTCAGCGTGCGCGCGATCTCCTTGGCCGGCAGGATCAGGACGTCGTCGACGTCGAAGAACAAATAAGGCGCGCTGATCTTGTGCGCGTCGAGCCGCTCCAGCGCTTCGGTCTGCCTCGTCCGCGGTTCGTGCGCGGCCGGCTCGGCCTCGCCGGCGGGCGGGGAAGCGGGTTCGGGCTGGAGATGGGCCGCCGGGGCCGATCGCGGTGCCTCCGGAGGCGGCTGTCCCATCAACGCGCGCTTGATCGAGCGCAGCTTGAACAGGGTCTGCGGCGGCAATCCCTCGGCGATCGCCACTTTCAACGACTTCGTCATCGGCAGCCCCGTTCCCACGCCTTCAGTCTTGATTGCCTTTTTATAGATACATTTTGCAAAGATCGCAAAAGCGCACCGGGCCTCTTCACCCGTTTTCACGATGTGTCAGCGCGGCGACGTTCCGTTGAAGCAGACTTGGCCACAGACTTGCATCGGAACTTCGAAATACGCAACCTCAGGTCGCGAGCCGGCAGCGCCGAGTCCGTCGCTGCCGGCTGCGCGTGCAAGCGGAATTTCGCTGGAGTCCCAGCGCGATGCCTCCTGTCCAGTCCCGGAACGAAAAATATTCTTCTTTCGCTTTATCAGAAAATGTGGTTGTCTATGCGCATCCCGCCTCGTGCAGAGGGACGTACGCGTCGTCACGAAACGTGGAGGTGGGCTGCGATGGACGTGATGGCTGCGCCAGACGAGCGCGAGCCGGCACGGACGGCGAAGTCGTGTGGTCCTGGCCTCTCGACGCTGAGGTCAAGTTCGTGGCTGTGCTTCGACGGCATGGCGCGGGCGATGGGGGCAAGAAAGCCCGATCCCCAGGGAGAGCACGAAGGACACCGTTAAAACCGATCGCGCGGGGAAGGCCGGGATGTCCCGGCCGAACCTGTGGTACCTGCCGCCTGCATTTTCTTCTGCAGGCGGGCCATGGGGGCGGCAGGCTCCCGGCCTTCCCCGCGCCCTCTCGATCGAGAGGGCGACGATCAGATCATAGCTCGGGCGCCATTGCGTCGCGAGAGCGCGTTTTGATGCGGTCGTCTCACGCTCATTCGAAGAAGATGAATTCGTGATCGCCGGTGTAGCCCGAGCGCTTGAACTCGAAGTCCCATTCTTCGGGCGTGTGGAAGATGCGGCAGGTGAGCTGCCAGTACATCAGGTTCACCTTCTCACGCTCGTTGCGGTAGCCCTCGACGCAGAGGTACTTGGCGCCGCGGCTGACGCGCTCCATCTCGCGCAAGGCGGCATCGAGATCGTAGTTGTAGAGGTTGTGCAGCGTGTTGATCGAGATGACGAGGTCGAAATGGTTGTCGGGATACGGCAGCTTGGCCGCGTTGCCGACCTGGCAGAACGGCTTCACGCTCTCCATGGTGTGCTCGACGCCATAGGTGGAGACGTCGATGCCGGCGACCTCGAGATCCGGGATGGCCTCACGGAAATCGTGCAGGATAAAGCCCTTGCCGGAGCCGACGTCGAGCACGCGCATGCCCGGCTTGATGCCGTAGGTCTCGATCATGGCGTCGGCGACCTTGCGCCAGCGGCCGTCATATTTGTAGCCGCCGTAGCCGGTCTCGCGGCTGCCGTCCCAATAGTCGTAGTCGAACTTGACCGCCATCTCGGCGACATCGGCCTTGTCGCGCTGGGTGACGCGCGCGAGATAGTCGCGCTTGGTCGATTTGTGGACAAGACTGACGAACTCGCGATAGGCCATGAGACTGCTCCGGGCGTGAAATGTCGGTTAATGTCGTGTCGTGCTGATGAGGTCGAGCTTCGCGTCGGCCTTGGCGAGCTGCTCGGCGCAGCGCTGCGCCCAGGCGCCGGTGTCGGCGAAGGCGCGCCTGGTGGCGCCGAGCGGCAGGAAGTCGTTGAGGATGATGCAGGTCCACTTGATCTGGTAGGCATCGAGCAGCAGCCGGCAGCGCGCCATGCTGGCCGCATCGAGCCCGAGACCCTCGGACAGGCGGTCGATGAAATGGCCGTGCAGCGCCAGCGGCACCGGCACCTCCGGCTGGCAGAAGAAGTCCGAGACCAGCTTGGCCGGGTCGTCGCGGCCGGCATATTCGAAATCGAGGAAGGTCAGCTTGCCCGCGTCGTCGATCAGCGCATTGTGGAAGCCGAAATCGGACGGCGACAGGCAACTTTGATCCGCGGGGATGGCCGCGTCCATGGCGAGACCTTGGGCGGCGGCGCCGGCGAGGATCGCGGTCTTCACGGCCTCCCAGGCCGGCTGCAGCCGGCCTGCCACCAGCTGTCGGGCCTCTGCCACACGCGGCACGTCGGCATCGAGCGTCGCCAGCCGCGCCACCCGGCGCTCAACGGTCGCGATG
>JBARNF010000737.1:0-1772 GCA_049802835.1 Bradyrhizobium sp. | reverse complement strand
CCCGCAACCACTTCGAGCGGCAAGATACCTTGCTCAAGCAGGGCTGGACCACGCGTGCAAACCACGACCAGGCAAAACAGGCCCAGCAAACCGCGGAATCACAGGTCGATGCCGCGGAAGCGCAAATGAAAACCGCGTACGATCTTGTTAGTTTTACCGAACTCAAGGCGGATGCACCGGGCGTCGTTACCTCGGTCGGCCCCGCCGCTGGTGAAGTCGTACAAGCAGGCCAGATGATCGTCCGGATTGCCCGCAGGGACGGGCGCGATGCGGTATTTGACGTTCCGGCACAAGTCATCCGGACGGCGCCGAGCGATCCAATTATCACCGTGAGCCTCTCGGACGATCCGAAAGTAATGGCACTCGGCCGCGTCCGTGAAGTTGCGCCCCAGGCCGACCCGGTGACGCGGACGTTCGCGGTCAAAGTCGGTTTGAAGGATCCTCCGCCCGCGATGCGGCTTGGTGCGACGGTGACGGGACGCATGCAAGGCGATTCGGTTCCGGTGATCGATATCCCCGCAACGGCGCTGACGAAGATCAACAGCCAGCCTGCCGTGTGGATCGTCGACCCTTCGAACAAAACCGTGTCGATCCGCAATGTCGACGTATTGCGTTATGACCCGGCGCGGGTGGCGGTGTCAGGCGGCCTGACGACCGGCGAAGTCATTGTCACCGCAGGTGTGCAGGCCCTCCATCCTGGCCAAAAGATTCGTCTGCTCGGGTCGGAGCCGTGATATGGGCTTCAACCTTTCGGAATGGGCGCTCAAAAATCGCTCGCTGACCATCTACCTAATGATCATTGCGGTGTTGGCGGGGCTTTTCGCCTTCGTGCGGCTCGGCCGCAATGAAGATCCGTCATTCGTCATTAAAACGATGGTGGTGCAGGCGGCGTGGCCCGGCGCCAGCGTCGACGACATGCTCAAGCAGGTCACCGAACGACTCGAGCGCACGCTGCAGGAAACCCCAAATCTTGACTTCTTGCGTAGTTTCACACGCGCCGGCGTAACCACAATCTTCGTCAACCTCAAGGACAGCACTCGCGCGAACAAGATACCGGACATCTGGTATCATGTCCGCAAAAGCATTGGCGACATGCGTCATACGCTGCCGATCGGTGTCGTCGGACCCGGATTCAATGATGAGTTTGGCGACACCTTCGGCATCATCTACGGTTTCACCGCCGACGGTTTCACTCATCGAGAGCTCCGCGACTATGTCGAGGACGTGCGCTCGAAGCTGCTTCACGTCCCCGACGTCTCAAAAATCGAGATTCTGGGTGCGCAGGACGAGAGAATCTTTGTCGAATTCTCGATGGAGCAACTGGCCAACCTTGGCATCGACCGCTCGGCTCTGATCGCCGCACTCCAGGCGCAGAACGTCGTTCAGCCGGCCGGCACCATACAAACCGGTAACGAAGCACTGTCGATACGTGTGTCGGGAGCATTCCGATCCGAACAGGATGTGGCTAACGTCAATTTTGCGGTTGGCGGGCGCATGCTGCGCCTGAGCGACATTGCGCAGATTCGACGCGGTTTCGCCGATCCGCCCCAGCCGTTGTTTCGCGTCAACGGACAGCCTGCCATCGGCCTGGCAATCGCGATGCGCGACGGCGGCGACATCCTGGCCCTCGGCAAAAACGTCAAGACGGCTCTTGCCGAAGCCACGGTGGATTTGCCGCTCGGCGTAGAGCCACAACTGGTGGCCGATCAGGCCGCGACGGTCGACGTTGCGATTTCCGAATTCATGACGTCGCTATGGCAAGCGGTCGCAAT
>JBARNF010000736.1:0-6961 GCA_049802835.1 Bradyrhizobium sp. | reverse complement strand
CTATCGTGTGATTGACTATTGCGGCGAGGCGCATCTCTATCCGCCCGCTGGCGAATGACGTGACGCGCCGATTCCGCTGACACGGAGGAGCAACATGAACAGATATGCGATCGCGATGGGGCTCCTGATGCTGATGGCCGATGGCGGAGCGCTGGCGCAGAGCGGCGCCGGCTCCGCCGGCGGCGCCGGATCGAAAGGTAGCACGTCGTCACAGGCGCCGGTCGGCCACCGCCAGGTGCGCCCGAGCGATCTGCCGAAGGCCGAGCAGGCCGAAGAGAATTCGATGAGCGGGATGACCAAGGAAGACCGCGAGCTCGACCGCAAGATCAAGAGCATCTGCCGCGGCTGCTGAAAAGCCGCAGCAGCGGCGCGCGCCGAGGCGCGCCGCCCGATCTCTGACGCGCGCTACGCCGAGCGTTCGCGCAATTTGCCTTGGCCCGTCGCGCGCCGGGCAGCGACGGCGTCGGCGAGCTGCTCCAGCACCTCGACCGTCGTGTCCCAGCCGATACAACCGTCGGTGATGCTCTGGCCGTAGGTCAGCGGCACGCCCGGCCGCACGTCCTGCCGTCCGGCGACGAGATGGCTCTCGATCATCACGCCCATGATGCGCTGCTCGCCGTTGGCCAGCTGGCGCGCGACGTCGGCGGCGACGAGCGGCTGGTTCTCCGGCTTCTTGCTCGAATTGGCGTGGCTGGTGTCGATCATCAGCCGCGCCGGCAGGCCGGAGCCGAGCAGCTCGACTGATGCCTGCTCGACATGCGCGGCATCGTAGTTGGGGCCGCTGCCGCCGCGCAGGATGATGTGGCAGTCCTCGTTGCCGGTGGTGGCCGCGATGCCGGAGCGCCCGCCCTTGGTCACCGCCATGAAATGATGCGGATGGGCGGCCGATTTGACCGCGTCGGTGGCGATGCGGATGTTGCCGTCGGTGCCGTTCTTGAAGCCGACCGGGCAGGACAGGCCGGAGGCGAGCTCGCGATGGATCTGGCTCTCGGTCGTGCGCGCGCCGATGGCGGCCCAGGCGACCAGGTCCGCGATGTATTGCGGCGTCGTCATGTCCAGGAATTCGGTTGCGGCCGGCAGGCCGAGATTGTTGACGGCGGACAGCACGTTGCGGGCGAGCCGCAGGCCCTTGTTGATGTCGAAGGAGTTGTCGAGGCCCGGATCGTTGATCAGGCCTTTCCAGCCCACGGTCGTCCGCGGCTTCTCGAAATAGACCCGCATCACGACCTCGAGCCTGTCGGCAAGACGCTCGCGCAAGGCTGCGAGGCGCGCGGCATAATCGACTGCGGCGTCGGGATCGTGAATGGAGCAGGGACCGACGATCACCAGCAACCGGTCATCGGTGCCGGCGAGGATGGCGTGGATCGCGTTGCGCGCCGCCATCACGACACGGGTGGCGGTAAGGGTGCGCGGAATCTCGCCCATCACCTCTGCAGGCGTGCTCAATTCCTTGATTTCCTTGATGCGAAGATCGTCTGTCGTACTCAGCACGGCGGGCTCCTGCGTTGCGTTGTGGGCACCTGCCGGCCATAAAAAAAGCCGCCAGGATCTGGCGGCTGTTCGGATATCCTGCTGCAATTTGTCAGATTGAGCGCGATCCTCCCGCCGCCAGCGAGCTGTCGTAGCTAAAGTACCAATAGAAGCTAGTGGCGGCGTTGATCATGGCTGCTCTATAGCCGGCTTACGCCGGCTTGTCATCTCGAAAATCGCAACCCGTTCGGGTCAGCCGTTCCGTGCCGCCAGCGCCATGCCGATCATCGACAGCCCGCCGAATAGGAGATTGATGCCGACCAGCAGGCCGATCGCCCAGAGCGCCGTGCCGGGCAGGCCGGAGATGATGATGCCGGCAATGACGATGTCGACGACGCCGGAGGCCGCGAGCCATGACCACCGCCCGGACAATTCGCGCCGGTGCTCCAGCGCATACATGATGGTGGCGACGCCCTCGGCAAGGAAATAGACGCCGATGACGACCGTCAACGTCAAGGTGCCCTGCACCGGCTGCGCGATCAGGATGATGCCGGCGATGATCGCGAGCGCGGCCGATAGCAGCGACCACCAGAAGCCCGGAATGCCGCGCGCCCAGAACGTCAGCGCGAGCCCGGCAATGCCCGAGATCAGGAACATCCAGCCGAGGAAGATCGTGACCGCGAGGCTCGCCAGCGGCGGCAGGATCATCGCGGCCAGCCCGAGAACGGCGAGCAGGATGCCTTCGATCAGGAAGGCCTTCCAATGCGCGCGGACCGCCGCGCTCATCTCGGACCTCATGCGCTCGAGCTCGGGAGGAATCGTATCCTGGGGAAGGGTCATGATCGGAACTCCCGGCGAGGTCGCGCGCGGGACGCCGTGCCCGCACGAAGGAACATGGTTAGGAATCGCAGCCCGGACAAGCGCGCGATGCGCTTTTGGTTGCCGATTGCTGCCTGCCCACTGCAGCCGAATGCCGGCTCAAGCCGTCGTGCGCATCCGGTTGCGGCCGAGAATGTAGATCGTCGTCGTGACAATCAATAGGGCGGCGCCCAGCAATATCGCCGTCAGTCCCAGCGGAACCAGCACCATCGTGACGTTGCGGTCAGGGTTGAGCAGCCAGTGCCGGATCGAGGTCAGCACGAATCCGAGCCCGATGAAGCCCGCGGCGCCACCGAGCAGCAGCAGTGCCCACATCCGGCGCAGCTGGCTCAGCCGGGCCCGCGCGAGGTCGGTGCGCGGCGTGTGGTGATGGGCGACTTTCCGTACCAGGCGTATGGCGAGCCCGATCGAGGAGAACCCGATCAGCACGCTGGCGCCGCCGAGCCAGAGCCGCACGACCGGGTCGAGATCCGGCACCCGCTGCAGCATCAGGAGCGGATAATCGAAGGCGGCATGCAGGGCGACAGGGGCGGCCGCCACCAGCGCCCAGCTCGACATCCGTGCCCAGTCGCGATTATGGCGGTGGGCGCCGAGCGCCGTCCCCGCGCGGGCGATCGCGAGATAGGCGCCGGCGATGATGCCGAGCGCGCCGTGGAACGGCACGGTCAGCACGCTGCGCAACGCCGCCAGCGAGCGCCACATCTCGGCATGCTGGACCAGGTAAGCGAGGTTCTCGTAGGCCGCGAAGCCCAGGCCCACGGCGGCGCCGTAGAACACCGTATCCATGGCGTTGCCGAATTGCCGGCGCCGCGACGAGATCGCGGCAATCACCGCGATTTTCGCGATCTCCTCGGGGATCGCGACGCTGAAGAAGGCCCGGGTCAGCTGCGCCGCCCACGGGGCCTCCAGCGACAATCCGATGTCGCGGAACGGCGCCCGCGCGATGCCGAGCAACAGTACGCTGGCGGCCCCAAGCAGGAAGGCGGTCCAGATCCTGAGCGGCGGACCGGAATTGTCACCCGCGGCGACCACGAGCCACAGGATCAGAAGCGCGGGCGCAATGGCCGCGGTGCCGATCACGGTGGGAAGGGCTTCGAGCAGGTTCATTTGGGATGGCAGATAGGCCATGTTCTCCGATCATCCAATGCCGCCGGCGGAACCGCGCTCTCCGCCTCCCGTCGATGGCATGGATTTGACATCGGTCGGCGGCCGCTGGGCAAGACCTACATGTCGGCAGAAATGACCCGCACTTCAAGGGAAGAGACCGCGCCCAGGCCTGCGTCACCGCCTGATCGGACGCCAGAGGTGAGACTTCTCCGGGCGGCGCTCTCAGCGTGGACGGGAGCTTCTCGGCGTCGCGCCGTCGCCGTCACGCGCCGGCGTCTCGCGCCGCGGCTCGGTCGGCGTCCAGGCGTCGGTTCGAGAGGGCGCCGGTGCCTCGGCGGTGGTCGGCTTCTCGACGCAGCTCAGCCGCGGCGTGGGGTCGGCGACACGCCGGCATTCCAAACCTTCGGCGAAGGCGGTTTGGCTGAGCGCGCAGGCGGCGAGAAGGATAGGAATGCGTCTCATGAAGCTTACCCGGCGGCCGTGTTGAAGTTGCCCCGAGCGAGTCGATCACCGAGGCTGCTGCGGTGTTGCCGTGAAAAGGCGCTTTTTTTTGGCCATTCTCGCCTTCAAATTCAAGAGGTCTGTTGTCGCGAAGGCGCCCGGCACACATCGCTGAGCGCGAATGATCTGATTGTGAACGCAGTGGTTGCAGTAAGTTCGGCCGGGATCGACGATCAGCCGCTTGCGGTCACGGTTTCCGTTGCAGTGACGGCATCGCGTGGGTCGCCGCGCATTGCGATCACCGCGATCAGGCCGAGGCCTACGCCGATCATCACGTAGAAGATCGGGGCGAGGGGCGAATGGGTGAGCGCGATCAGCCACGTCACGAAGAACTGCGCGAAGCCGCCTGAGATCAGCACCGCGACGTTGTTGACGATCGACAGCGAGGTCGAGCGCACGCGGACCGGAAACAGCTCGACCAGCGTCGTGCAATAAACCCCGAGGAAGAATGCGCTGAAGCAGCCGATCACGACCTGGCAGACCAAGAGCCTGCCGATCGAGGGCGCGGCGATGACCCAGGCGTACAGCGGATAGAGCAGCAGGAAATAGCCGGCGAGCGAGACCAGCAGCAGCGGCTTGCGCGGATAGCGGTCCGACACGGCGCCGGCGATCGGCACCACGATGGTCATCACCACGGCCGCGATCAGCTGCACCAGGAAGCTCTGCATCAGCGGCAGCTTCAGCACCTCCTTGGCATAGGTCACGGTGTAGCCGAACGTGACGTAGAACGACACGGCGCTGGCGACTACCATGCCCATGCCGATCAGATAGTTGCGGCCGGGGTGCTTGAGCGCTGCCGCGAAGCGGTCGCCATGGCTTGCGGATTTGACGCGGATGAACGGCTCCGGCTCGACCAGCTTCGTCCGCATCACGAACAGGATCGGCACGATCAGGAGGCCGACGATGAAGGGAATGCGCCAGGCCCCGGCGTTGATCTGCTCCTGGGTGAAGATCATGGTGATGGCTGCGCCGAGCGTCGCGCCGAGGGCATTGGCCATCAATTGGCCCGCGATCTGCCAGGAGCCGAACAAGCCGGTGCGGCCGGGCGGCGCCGCCTCGATCAGATAGGCGGTCGAGGTGCCGAACTCGCCGCCGACCGAGAAGCCCTGCAGGAGGCGCGCGATCAGCACGATGAAGGGCGCGGCGAAGCCGGCGGTGGCATAGGTCGGCGTCAGCGCCAGCAGCGCGACCGACAGGCCCATCAGCGCCATGCCCAGCGTCATCGCCGCCTTGCGGCCGTGCCTGTCGCCGACATAGCCGAGCACGAGGCCACCGACCGGCCGCATGAAGAAGCCGGTGCCGAACAGCGCCGTCGTCAGCAGCAACGCGTTGATCTCGCTTCCGGGCACCTTGGGGTCGACCGGAAAGAACAGGGTCTTGATGACCGGCGTCATCAGCGCGAACACCGTGAAGTCGTACCACTCCATCGCGTTGCCGGCGATCGCCGCGACCATGGCCGTCCTGCTCTTCGTCTGCATCTGTGCGGTCCCTCGTTCGCTCGGCGTGTTCAGGTGGACGTGATCGGAGCAGGCCGACGTGGGGCCAAAGCATCGGCGTCGGTCCATTCGTCGCCGATGATCTCCGGCGTGGCGAAGGCTTTCAGGTTCTCGAAATGGCGCTCGCGATCCTCGACGAACAGCGCGCGAACGATGCCGCGCGCGAGCCGGTCGGCGCCCTCGCTGATCGCCGGGATGTCGCCCGAGAGCTTGCCGTGGCTCAGCGTCGCCGGGTAGTTGAAGCAGTGCAGCCGGGATAGCGCAGGGCACGTTCCCGGCACCTTTTCGAGAAACTCGAAGCTGTCGCCGAGATCCGGCGAGTCCGACAGCTCGTCATTGGCCATGCCGGCCGGCGCCGGAAAGCGGTCGCGCCAGAACCGGATGCTGGCCGCGAACGCATCGAGCTCGGGGCGCAGCGCGAGGTCGACCTTGAAGCCGGTGCCGAAGATGATGAAATCGATCGGGTAGCGCCCCTTGGGCGTGGTGACGACCACATGGCCGTCGTGCTCGTCCAGTGCGGTGATCGGGCTGGCCAGGTGAAAATGCGCCTGCGGAAACGCGGACACGCGCAGCACGCTCGGACGCGGCGGCGGCGTCTGGGCCTTGATGGTGTGATCGAGGAAGAGCCACTTCCATTCATCGGTCAGGCCAGCAAAGCCGTGCACGACGCCCTGGCTGCCGATTCCCGTGAACTTGTTGATGCGCGGGATGTCGGCGCGGCGGATGAACAGGTCGAGGCGGGCGGCGCCGGCTTCGAGCGCGACCGCCGCATTGTCCATCGCCGAGGCGCCGGCACCGACCACGGCGACGCGCTTTCCCTTCAGGCGGTCGAAGTCGATGGCATCAGCGGTGTGGGCCCAGGTACGACGGTCGATGCCGTCGGCGATCTCGGGCACGAACGGACCGCCGAGCCCGTCGCGGCCGGTGGCGAGCACGACGTGGCGGGCCAGGATCTGGCGCGATCCCTCGGGGCTGCGGAGATCAAGGGCGAGCAACTTGTCAGCGCGCGCCTCGATGCGCGCGACGGTGACCTCGTTCTGCACCGGCAGCTCCAGCACCTTCCGGTACCAGACCAGATAGTCCATCCACAGCGTGCGCGGCGCGCGGTCGAGACGTTGCCAGGCCTCGCGCCCGTACTGCGCCTCGTAGAAGGCGCGGAAGGTCAGGGCGGGCAGGCCCATCGCGGGCCCGGTCAACTCCTTCGGCGACCGCAGCGTGAGCATGCGGGCGTAGCTGACCCAGGGGCCCTCGGAGCCTGCCCTGGCGCGATCGAGCACGATGTGGTTGTCGACCCCCAGGCGCTTGAACATGGCGGAGGCCGCGAGGCCCGCCCTGCCGCCGCCGACGATGACGACGTCGTGCACCGGGGCGCCATCGACGGTGCGGCGGGGCACCCAGGATTTGGCCGGCCATTCCAGCCACGCCAGGTCCTGGCGGAGGCGCGCTTCGAGCGCGGCGAGGCCGGTCACGTTCGGACAGGGATCGCTGATCATGCGGTTCTCTCGACT
>JBARNF010000735.1:0-10163 GCA_049802835.1 Bradyrhizobium sp. | reverse complement strand
CTCACGCGTAGGTTCGGTGAACCCGGATGTCGCTGACGCTCATCCGGGCTACGACTCAAGCCAAGGCCGCGGCTACTACGTGCGCTTTCAGCACTACGGCGAGCTGGCCGTCTCCGGCGTCCGCCGTCTCACCCGCTTGATCGTCCCGGAAAACGAGAACAGCGGCCGCGTGCCGGAATGCAGCATGCCGCGCAGGAAGATCAGCGAGGCACCGCCGCGGGTGACCTCGCCGGTGGCCTCGACCAGCTCGCCCTCGCGCGCCGCATCGAGGAATTCGGACGAGAACGAAACGGTGACGCCCGGGCCCTGCAGGATGGGGGCGGCGAAGGCGAACAGGCAGTAATCGGCGAAGGTCATCAGACAGCCGCCATGGACGTTGCCGGCGCCGTTGAGGTGCTTCTTCTCGACCCGGAAAGCGCAGCGAATCGAGCCGTCCTCCTCCATCCGGTGCCAGAACGGCCCGGTATGGGATTCGTAGCTGTCGCGCATCCAGGTCCGCCAGCCGGCGAACTCGCCGTCGGTCGCGACGTGGATGCCAGGGCGGTTCTCGAAGGCGGAACGGGACAGGTCGTGCACGTGCGCGGGGCCTTTAATTGCTGATTTACCGTCTTAAATCCGATTGGTCGCCAATCTGCAAATCTCCCGGTCCCGGTCACGGGCCAAAGCTCTGGACAGGGCGGAATAGGGCCGTAAAAGGCCTTTTCCCATCAGGCCTATCTTTCTATGAAGCAGGCTCAAGGGACCAGCGGCCCACGGGACAAAGGCATCTCTCCATGCGAAACGAACCGCAGATCACCCCCGAGCTCGTCGCCGCCCACGGGCTGAAGCCCGATGAATATGAGCGCATCCTCAAGCTGATCGGGCGGGTCCCGAGCTTCACCGAGCTCGGCATCTTCTCGGCGATGTGGAACGAGCACTGCTCGTACAAGTCGTCGCGGATCCATCTGCGCGGACTGCCGACCAAGGCGCCGTGGGTGATCCAGGGGCCGGGCGAGAATGCCGGCGTGATCGACATCGGCGACGGCCAGGCGGTCGTGTTCAAGATGGAGAGCCATAACCACCCGAGCTATATCGAACCCTACCAGGGTGCCACGACCGGTGTCGGCGGCATCCTGCGCGACGTGTTCACGATGGGGGCGCGTCCGATCGCCTGCCTCAATGCGCTGTCGTTCGGCGCGCCGGAGCATCCCAAGACCCGGCATCTCGTCTCCGGCGTGGTCGCCGGCGTCGGCGGCTACGGCAATTCGTTCGGCGTGCCGACCGTCGGCGGCCAGACCCGCTTCCACACCCGCTATGATGGCAACATCCTGGTCAACGCGATGGCGGTCGGCCTCGCCGATTCCGACAAGATCTTCCTCGCGGCAGCCTCCGGCGTGAACATGCCGATCGTCTATCTCGGCTCCAAGACCGGGCGTGACGGCATCCACGGCGCCTCGATGGCGTCGGCCGAATTCGACGATGCCTCCGAGGAGAAGCGTCCGACCGTGCAGGTCGGCGATCCCTTCGCCGAGAAGCTGCTGCTCGAGGCCTGCCTGGAGATCATGGCGGCCGATTGCGTGATCGCGATCCAGGACATGGGCGCGGCGGGCCTGACCTGCTCGGCGGTCGAGATGGGCGCCAAGGGTGACCTCGGCGTCGATCTCGATCTCGACGCGGTGCCGACCCGCGAGACCGGCATGACCGCCTACGAGATGATGCTCTCCGAGAGCCAGGAGCGCATGCTCATGGTGCTCAAGCCCGAGAAGGAAAAGGAAGCCGAAGCGATCTTCCGCAAATGGGGTCTCGATTTCGCGGTGGTCGGCTACACCACGCCGAGCAAGCGCTTCGTCGTCAAGCACGGCGGCGACGTGATGGCTGATCTGCCGATCAAGGAGCTCGGCGACGAGGCGCCGCTCTATGACCGGCCGCATGTGGCGTCGCCTGCGCTGCCGGTCATCCATGCCCGGGAGGTCAAGGCGCCGCTGGACATCATTCCGGCGCTGGAGAAGCTGCTCGCAACGCCCGACCTCTGTTCCAAGCGCTGGGTGTGGGAGCAATACGACCACGTCATTCTCGGCAACACCGTGCAGCGGCCGGGCGGCGATGCCGCCGTGGTTCGTGTGCAGGACGGGCCGAAGGGCTTGGCGCTGACCGTCGATGTCACGCCGCGCTACTGCGAGGCCGATCCGTATCAAGGTGGCATGCAGGCCGTGGCTGAAGCCTGGCGCAACATCACTGCGGTCGGCGGCCGGCCGCTCGCCATCACCGACAATCTCAATTTCGGCAATCCGGAGCGGCCCGAGATCATGGGCCAGTTCGTCGGCTGCCTGAAGGGCATCTCGGAGGCCTGCCGTGCGCTCGACTTCCCGGTCGTCTCCGGCAACGTCTCGCTCTACAACGAGACCAACGGCCGTGCGATCCTGCCGACGCCCTCGATCGGCGGCGTCGGCCTGCTCGACGACTTCACCAAATCGGCGAGCATCGCCTTCAAGGCCGAGGGCGAGGCGATCCTGCTCGTGGGCGAAACCCATGGCTGGCTCGGCCAGTCGGTTTACTTGCGCGACGTCTGCGGCCGCGAGGAGGGCGCGCCGCCGCCGGTCGATCTCGAAACCGAGAAGCGTAACGGCAATGTCGTGCGCGGCATGATCCATGCGGGCACTGCGACGGCTGCGCATGACCTGTCCGACGGTGGCCTGCTGGTGGCGCTCGCCGAGATGGCCATGGCCTCCGGAAACGGCGCGCGGTTGCTCGCTGCGCCTGCGTCGATCGTGCCGCACGCCTATTGGTTCGGTGAGGACCAGGCGCGATATCTCGTGACGGTGCCGGAGACCGAGGCAGGCCGCGTGCTCGCCAAGATGCGCGGCGCCGGCGTGCCCTGCACGCGGATCGGCACCACCGGCGGCACCGCGCTCGCGATCGCCGGCGAGGCGTCGGTCGAGATCGCTGAGCTCAAGGCGCGGTTCGAGAGCTGGCTGCCGAGCTACATGGGCGGGACGGCGGTCTAACCCCCATTGTCGTCCCGGACAAGCTACGACGGCGCAACGCGCCGTCGTAGCGCCGATCAAGGACCCATACGCCGCGGCGGTCGATGGTTACGCGCGCTGGTCGTTCATCTCGTCCGACAACGATACTCTGTGGTTATGGGTCTCCGCCTTCGCGGGGACGACAGCGGAGTTTGTTGTCGGACCGGGGCTCTCTCCTCCGTCATTGCGACGAGGCGGTCGTCCTCACAACACGTTCGTCGCGCCCGGAATCCGCCGCAGCATCCAGGTCGCGCCCCAGCTCAGGAGCACGGTCCCGACGAAGGCGATCGTGGCCTTGGCGATGGCGGGCAGGTTGAGGTCGAACAGCCAGTATTGGATCCACAGCACGATCGGATAATGCACCAGGAACATGCCGTAGGCATCGGCCTGCATGCGGTCGAGCGCCGAGAATTCCGAGCGGCGGTTGTTGAGGAAGTAGGAGAGGATCGCGAACATGATCGCGGCGCTGAAGATCACGAAGAAGAAGCCATAGGCCCCTTCGTACCAGTTCGGCAGAACCGGCGGATTGCCGAGCACCTGGCGCTTGATCGTGATCAGGACCCATAGCAGGGCGTAGGGAACGAGCGTCACCACGATCCAGGCGCCGAGCCCGCGCTGCGACAATTGTCCCTCCGCCGCGAGCAGGCCGCGCTCGAAATTGGCCGAGCCGATGCCGGCGCCGATGTAGAAATACGCCGCGTAGAGCGGAATACGACTGATCTGGACCGAAAACGGACCGAATTCGAACCATTGATTGGGGCCGAAAAAGACGCGGGCCGGAATGTAAAGCAGCCCTGTGATCAGAAGCAAAACGAAGAAGAAGTCACGCGGCTGATCGAACGCGCGCTGCGAGAGCCGGTTGATCGGCTCAAGCAGGCGGGGGGATAGCCGGTACAGCAGGGCTGCCGAAGTGTCGAACGTCAGCAGCAGCCAGATGAACCAGATCGGTCCGCTCGGCCACGGGCCTTCCGTGACGGTCTTCCACCAGAATGCCGAAAACGTGGCATCCGGATTGGCGCGCAGCTCGATCGCATAATAGGCGAGCGGGATGAGCGTCAGCGCGGCGACCACGAATGGCAGGCCGAGGCGCATCAGCCGGTCGCGCAGGAACTGCAGCGTAGATTTGTGAGCAAGGCCCGACCATACGAACAGGCCCGACAGGAAGAAGAACATGGCCATGAAGAAGCTGTCGGTGGCCAGCACGACGCAGTCGAAGCCGAGGAAGGACGTCGGATCGGTGTGCCCGAAATAGGTGTAGGGGATCACGGCGTGATGCAGCAGCACCACCAGGGTGAGGAATGTCCGGGCGTGGTCGAGCGCGGCGTTGCGCGCCCTGGCGCGGGGGCGGACCTGAAGCTCGACCTTTGCCGCTGCCGCCGATTGCGTAACCGATATGACCATGTCCCCCCCGCGCCGCTGCTGTCCTGCTCAATGTGCTGTCGATGCTGCAAACCAGCAAGCGCGGCGGCCCGCAAGCCGGTATCTCACACATGCCCGCTGATTTATTGCCCGCTGATTTTTCGAGCCTGACTGTAGCTACGGACCGTCGACGCTGATGTTACGGAACAGCCGGCTCGGAGCCGCAACGGTCGCCGGCAAGCTCACCCCTGCGGTCCAGGAACCGGTTCCGCCTCCCGTCGTTATTGGAGCGGAACGCGCCGGGGGCGGCGCATGAGTGGAGGAATGGATCGTGACTCTTCTGAAATGGGCGCTGCTGTTCTTCGTGATCTCGGTGGTCGCCGGTATTCTCGGCTTTACAGGGGTCTCGGCAGCTTCCGCCGATATCGCCCGCATTCTGTTCTACGTCTTCCTGGTGATCTTCCTCGTGCTCCTGATCCTGGGACTGACGATATTCAGGGTGTAGTTGGACCGCGTTGTCTGCCTCGGGGCGGCCGCCGTTTCGCTTGGCTGAAGAAGCCCACGGCACGGTACCCGCCCCGGCTGCGCATCAGTCGGCGCTAGCTTCTTCGATCCGCACCTTGTCGGGATAGAACGCCAGATAACCCGAAATCTCCGCCATGGCGGGGAAGGGCGTCTCATAGCTCCAGATCGCGTTGTCCAGGGTCCTGCCATTGGCGACAATGCTGAAATAGCTGGCATCGCCCTTGTAAGGGCAATGGGTGACCCGTTCGGTGCGCTGGAACATCTCAGTCTTGGCATCGTCCCGCGGCACATACAGGACGGCGGGATAGCTGGCTTCTTTCAGCGACAGCGCCCGCGTGGTCTCGGCGATCACGACGCCATCGGCGAGGACGCGTACGCGCTTCGGGGTAGGGGTAATGGTGATCGGGTGATCCGGCCCTGGAAGCTTCATGCTATCGCCCTCGTTTATCGCCCTGGTGGCTGACGCCAGGGTGCGGCACCCCGTCCAGCGTTTTTTGCCCTGATACGTTATATAGGGGTTCCGGGCGTGACCTCGAAAGCGGTTCGCGCTAAATTTGCCCATCACGGTCGCGCGAGAGTGCCTTGATTCGCCGCGTTCGACGGCGCACTGAAGGGCGCGCACTGCGTGCCCAGGGACGGGTGCCTCGGACCGAGCACAGAAACCGAGCACAGAAGGAGATGGACTGGGATGCCTATGGACGCCCGCGATATCGAGCAGATGATCAAGGCCGCCATTCCCGACGCCCAGGTGACGATTCGCGATCTCGCCGGCGACGGTGACCACTATGCCGCCACGGTGATCTCCGAATCCTTCCGCGGCAAATCCCGCGTGCAGCAGCATCAGCTCGTCTATCAGTCGCTGCGTGGCCAGATGGGCGACGTGCTGCATGCGCTCGCGCTTCAGACCGGAGTGCCTGGCCAGCACTGACGGGATCAGGCAGGCCGGACAGCACTCACCCGAAGGAGCAGGGATGGCGGCCGGAAATTCGAGCGGTGCGCTGTTCCGGGTGCTGGAGCCGAACCAGCATGGCCGGGTGACGTCCGTCGAGCTGTTCTTCGATCTTGTCTTCGTCTATGCCGTAACGCAGATTTCCCATTTTCTGCTCAGTCGTTTCACGCCCGTCGGCGCGCTGGAAACGGGCCTCCTGTTTCTCGCGGTGTGGTGGGTCTGGGTCTACACCGCCTGGGTCACCAACTGGCTCGATCCGGAAAAAACCCCCGTTCGCCTGCTGCTGTTCGGCCTGATGTTGGCCGGTCTCGTCCTGTCGATGGCCATGCCCCGGGCGTTCGAGGATCGGGGATTGTGGTTCGCCAGCGCTTACGCCGCGATGCAGGTCGGCCGGACGCTGTTCTGGGTTCTGGTGACACCCGCTCCGCGCCGCGAGGCGCGGGCGAACGCAACCCGTATCCTGTGCTGGCTGAGTGCGTCCGCGGTGTTCTGGCTGCTGGGCGCTGTTGCCGAGAGCCAGCAGCGGCTGATGCTCTGGGGTGCTGCCATCGCCATCGAATACGCCTCGCCCTCGGTTCGGTTCTGGATCCCGGGCCTTGGCGCCTCGACGTTGGAGGACTGGACCATCGAGGGCGGCCACATGGCGGAACGCTGCGCCGGCTTCATCCTCATCGCGCTGGGCGAGTCGATCGTCATGACCGGGGCAACATTTGCTGACATCGATTGGACAGAGGCCAGCGTCGCCGCCTTCGTCTGCGCGTTCGTCGGCTGCGTGGCGATGTGGGGAATCTATTTCAACCGCGGAGCCGAAGCCGGCTCCGCGTTGATCTCGCAGTCAAGCGAATCTGGGCGCGTTGCGCGTTCCGCGTTCCGCATACACTTATCTGCACATGCCGATCGTGGCCGGCATCATCCTGACGGCGGTGTCCGACGAGATTGTCCTCAAGCACCCGCTGGGCCATTCAGACCTGAACACGGCGGCGACGACGATCGGCGGCCCGTTCGTCTTCCTGCTCGGAGCCATCCTGTTCAAGCGCGAGATCCGGGGCTTTCTGCAGTTGTCCCACGGCGTCGCCATGTTGGCTCTGATCGGGCTCGGATGGTTCGCCACCGAGCTGTCGCCGTTGATTCTCTCCGCGCTGACCAGCGCGCTGCTGGCGATCGTCGCGCTATGGGAGACGCTCTCGCTGCGGTCGAAGCCGGAGCCTCATGCCTCCGCGACCAGTGCCTGAACGGAGAACATCTTCGCAGCATCCGTCCAGACCGTCCGGACCCTCCAGCCTGAGCCCCGGGCCAGCGCTCCGAACCGCTCGATGCTGTATTTATAGCTGTTCTCGGTGTGGATGCTCTCGCCGGCGCGGAACGAGACGGTGGTGCCCAGCAGACGAACCGTCTGCGGCTTCCGCGCAATCAGATGCATCTCGATGCGGTGTTGCTCGCGATTGTAGATCGCTCGATGGACGAAGCCCGACAGGTCGAAATTGCCGCCCAGCTCCCGGTTGATCCGCACCAGCAGATTGAGGTTGAAGCGCGCAGTCACGCCGGCCGCGTCGTTGTAGGCGTCGTGCAGGACGCGCTCGTCCTTCTCGAGGTCGACGCCGACGATCATCAGTGCTCCGGCACCCAGAATCTCGCGGGCGGAGCGGAGGAAGCGGCAGGCCTCGTGCGGCTCGAAATTGCCGATGGTCGATCCCGGAAAGAAGCCGACCTTCGGCTTGCCATGAATGGCATCGGGCAGTTTGAACGTCGTGGTGAAGTCGGCAATGACCGGATGCACGGCGAGGTCAGGGAAATCCCGGCGCAGGCTGTCAGCCTGTTCCGTCAGAAAGTCGCCGGAGATATCGACCGGAACATAAGCCGCAAAGCGGCAGCTTTCCAGCAGCAGCCGCACCTTGGTGGTCGCTCCTGCGCCAAACTCGATCAGCGCCGCGTCGTCGGGAATGATCGTGGCGATCTCGGCACCGCGATCCCTGAGGATGCCGAGCTCGGTGCGTGTCGGATAGTATTCCGGCAAGCGCGTGATCTGCTCGAACAGATCCGACCCCTTCGCGTCATAGAAATATTTCGGCGGCAGCAGCTTGGGTTGTTGCGTGAGACCCGCAACCGCGTCCCTGGCGAAGGCCGACGTCGTCTCGTCCGGAAGATGGGCGTTGGCCAGGGCGGGCACGTACAAGTTCATGATACTCTCCTGACGCGCGCAGACAGGCGCGTTTGTCGGGCTTACGGAGTGATACGAGCTCAGGCGTAGTCAGCGAGCCGGAGCCCCGTGAATTGCCAGCGATGGTGCGGATAGAAGAAGTTGCGGTAGCTGAAACGGCTGTGGCCGGCAGGCGTCGCGAGCGATGACCCGCGCAGCACCAGCTGGTTGACCATGAACTTGCCGTTGTACTCGCCGAGCGCGCCGTCGATGGCGCGATAGCCCGGATACGCAGAATAGGCGCTCCGGGTCCATTGCCACACGATGCCGAAGGCGTCGTTGAGCTGATTGCTGCGCGCCGCCACCTCCCATTCCATTTCGGTGGGCAGGTGCTTGCCGCGCCAGCGCGCGAACGCGTCGGCTTCGTAGTAGCTGACGTGGCAAACCGGCGCGTTCGGATCGATCGGCCTCAGGCCACCGAGCGTCATCATGCACCACTCGCCCTCGACCTCGTACCAGTGGCCGGGGGCCTGCCAGCCCTCGCGCGTGGCTGTGGCGAAGCCGTCCATGAGCCAGAGCGTGGCCGTCCGGTAACCGCCGTCGGCCATGAAGGCGAGCCAATCGGCGTTGGTCACGAGGTTGTGTGCGATCTGGACGGGCCCCACGAGGGCTCGATGGGCCGGCCTCTCATTGTCGAAATGGTAACCATCCCCGGGATGCCCGACGGTGTGGATGCCCTCGGGGAGGCTGATCCATTCTTCGCCCGTCCCGGACGTGACTGGAAAGCTCCACGAAGGATCGTAGGCCGGGGCGGTGGGGTTCTGCGCGAACGCATGCAGGATGTCGGTCAGCATCAGCTCCTGATGCTGCTGCTCGTGGTTGAGGCCCACCTCCACCAGCGGCGCCACGGCCGCCAATGTCGCGGCATCGGCGCTGCCGAGGAATTCGACCATGGCCGCGTCGACATGCTGCCGGTAGGCCGCGATGTCCGTTGCCCCCGGCCGGGTGATCAGGCCGCGCTCGCCACGGGTGTGACGCGGGCCCGCGCTCACGTAATAGGAATTGAACAGGAAGGCATAGTCGGGATGGAAAGGCGTGTATTGCTGGCAGTGCTCGCCCAACACGAACTGCTCGAAGAACCAGGTGGTGTGGGCGCGGTGCCACTTGGCCGGGCTTGCATCCGGCATGGACTGGATGACCTGATCCTCGGGGCTCAGCGGCGCCGCGCGGCGCTCGGTCTCGCCCCGGACCGCCAGAAACGTCTCGATCAGGCTCCCGGGAAGGGGACCAGACCAGGTCCGTCGCGCATCTGTGATGGGGAGCTGAGCTGTGGCGGCGGCTGAGCTGGTCACGAGGGTCTCCGTTTGAGGGGAGAAAACGACGATCGGCGGAACAAGTTCCTTCGGGCAGTTCGTCCTAGATGGGGGCTCGGTTTCGGGATAAAACCCTCTTGGGAGCATTATATTGCTGCCGTCAGGCTATGCTCCGGCAGACGGGCGCCACGATTGCCGCTCCTTGGCATTTTACTTTGGCTGAACAACGGTTTGCGCTACATATATGAGGTGGTGGGGGTCGGCAGCGGCCAATCCGGTCCGCGCGCGATCCATCGGCACTGAGCCCCAGGCGTTCCTTGAGGCGCCCCAGAGGAAGCGAAGATGAGCATTGAGCAATTCATTGACAACGAAGTGAAGTCGAACGACGTCGTCCTGTTCATGAAGGGAACGCCGCAGTTTCCGCAATGCGGATTCTCGGGACAGGTCGTGCAGATCCTCGATCACGTCGGCATCGGCTACAAGGGCCTCAACGTGCTCGAGTCCGCCGAGCTCCGCAACGGCATCAAGACCTACTCGAATTGGCCGACGATCCCGCAGCTCTACGTGAAGGGCGAATTCGTCGGCGGTTGCGACATCATCCGTGAGATGTTCCAGAGCGGTGAGCTGCAGCAGATGTTGACCGAGAAGGGCATTCCGGTCGCCACGGCTGCCTCCGCCTGAGCCATCCGGTTCGAAAAGTCGGCGCGACCCGTTTCGAGATCATCGTTGCCGACATCACCAAGCTCGGCGTTGACGCCATCGTCAACGCTGAGCTGATGATTTGCCGTGGTCGCCGAGGTGCGGAGGGGTGATCCCGACCGACCGTCCGCGGAGCCGTAGGATCGACCGGTGGGTCTCGCGGCGCACGCTGCTTGGCG
>JBARNF010000734.1:0-1712 GCA_049802835.1 Bradyrhizobium sp. | reverse complement strand
CGTCGAAATCATCGGCGGGAAAGCCCTGCATGGCGAGCCACGCCGCCAGCTCCGGACTGATTGCGGCTGAGCCGTTGCGTGCGGGAAACCGCTGTCGCCACGCCTCGTAGCCGCCGTCGAGGCTGTACACCTCCGCGAAGCCGAAATCGGAGAACGTCTGCGCATAATCCTGGCTGGCATTGCCGTGATAGCAGTAGATCAGGATCGCCGTCCGTCTGGTCGTAGCAGTGATCAACTCGGAGAGATTGCGCTGGGTGAGGTGCTGCGCGCCCGCCATGTGCGCCGCTTGGAACGAAGCCTGGTCGCGGACGTCGAAGCGCAGCACGTCGTCGCGCTGCAGGAGATCGGCGGCTTGGCCGACGTCGATGCGCTGGAATGGGATGCGTGGTCTCATGGCAGGACTCCCGCTTCGTTGCGCGCCCGGCCGGGATAGGCCTGTTGCGTCGTGATGCGATCATCGATCAGCGGACGGCCGACGGTGAAGTGATAGAGCGTCTGGACATCGGCCGTGGCGATGCCGAGCATCTCGTGCACGGAATCGTCGAAGAAGCAGCCGATCCCAGTGCCGCGCAGGCCGGCGGCCTCGGCTTCGAGATAGAGCGCCTGGCCGATCAGTCCGGCCTCCCAATGCAGCTGGCGATAGCGCCACGGGTTTTCGCCGACCATTGGTGCGAACTCGGCTAGCATCGCCACCGCAAAGCAGCTGTCGCCGGCGATCGCCTGGTGACAGCTTGCGGTGCGGATCACGCCGCGGCTGTCGGTCGGGAGCAGGTGGAACAACGGCAGATGATCAGGGGCGTGATCGACCCGCTGCCAGTCGAAATCGGGACGGAGCGCACGCCGCAAGCTGGTCGCGGCGTCGTGGCTCCGTGGCAGCGCATAGAGGCCCGGCGTGAGACCCTCGACACGATGTATGAATAGCAGCGGATGCAGCCGCGGCGTGAATGGCCAGACATCCCACGGAGGAATAGCGCGTGGCAGCAGCGCGTCGAGCAGATCAAGGAACGCCGTGCGATCCATCGTGAACTTGGCATCGAAGCGCTGGGCGCTGCGGCGGTTGAGAATGAGTTCAGCCGCGCGCGCCGGTGATCGCGCCGCGACGGGCGGGCGGGGCGACGGCGCTGTCACCCTATCCTGCGCCTCGCCGGCCGTCGCCGCGCTCACCTCGGAGATGACCGGCCAGCGATAGAGCGGATGACGGTCGAGCCGGTTGGCCTGGCCTTTCCATGAATCATCGATCGTATAGCGAGGGGGCAATTCGGGGCGCGCCGGCGCGTTCGCATCGCGCGGGGCGATAGCGAGCAGCACATCGGCATCCTCGGCCTCGACGCCGGCGAAGTCGTCCGCGCGATCGAGGCCCATGATGGCGGAGAGCGTTACACCGTCGACACCGTCGATGACATGGGCGTGCCAGCCCAGCGCGGCGGCGGCGTAGCTGACGGCGCCGAGCGCGTGACCGAGGTCGAGCTGGCAGTAGCGGAACGCGCGCTCGCCGTATTTCCACGCTTCGCGCCAGTGGATCGAGGACAGGCCGAGCCACAGCAGCGGTTCATCATGCGCTACGGCGCCGCGGCGGCAGCGCTGCTCCAGCACGTGGTCGCGACTGACATAGTGATGGAGACCGTCGGTCAGGCCTGTCACATTCTCGGCGATGACATAGGCTTCCGTCGGATGCAGATTGCCGCTGGACGGGTTGCAGCGCAGTGCCCAGC
>JBARNF010000733.1:0-2711 GCA_049802835.1 Bradyrhizobium sp. | reverse complement strand
CCGCCACATCGAGCAGGCCGACCGTGTAGCCGTCGGGCTTGGCGCGGTAGAGCGCGATGCTGCCGCTGCGGCCGCCGGCGCCGGTGACGTTCTTGATCACGACGGTGACGCCCGGCGGCAGATGTTTCTGCATCGCCGCGCCGATCTGGCGGCTCCACACGTCGAAGCCGCCGCCCGGCGAGTAAGGCACGATCCAGGTGATGTCCTTCTCGGGAAACGCCGCCCGGGCTTCATCGCCCGGGACGCACAGCAGGGCGGGCGCCATGGCGAGCGCAGCGCCGACAACACGAAGCAGTCTCATCCGTTTCCTCCCGTTTCGCGTGCTTCCACCCAGGTCGGATCGCGCACGCTCTGACGTTCCCTCGGCACGCAGTTTTTTCTATTCAGACTATTCTTATGCCTTTAGCGATCACGCCGGCTTCTCGCCCAAAATGGTCACGCGCCGCAGGAGACGGCGTTCTTCCGAGCTGAAATCGGTGCGCGCGTGCAGCGCGCAGCGATTGTCCCACATCAGCAGGTCGCCGGGGCGCCACACATGGGCGTGGACGAATTCCGGTCGTTCCTGGTGATTGAACAGGAACTCGAGGAGCTCCTCGCTTTCCTCGTCCGGCAAGCCTTCGATGCGACGCGTCATCAGGCGGTTCACATAGAGCGCCTTGCGCCCGGTCGCCGGATGCGTCCGCACCACGGGATGCGCATAAGAGGGCGCGCCGCTGGCGACTTCGCCACGCTTGGTGGAGGAGGAGTCGTAGTCGTAGGCGTGCAGGGCCTTGCGGCCGTCGAGCCGCCGCTTGATCGAATCCGGCAGGGTCTCGTAGGCGAGATACGCGTTGGCGAACAGCGTGTCGCCGCCCCGGCTCGGCACCTCGATGGCGTAGAGCATCGAGCCCGCCGCCGGCTTCTCCTGGTAGCATTGGTCGGAGTGGAACTGCATCTCGCCGTCCGGCAGGGCGCCGATCGGCTTGCCGTCCTCCCGGATATTCGAGATCAACATCACGGCGGGATGGCGGGAGGCGAACTGGGCGGTGTGAATCCGCGCCAGCGGCCCGAACCGCTCGGCGAATTGGACCTGGTCCTCCTCGTTCAGCTTCTGATCCCGGAACAGCAGGATCAGGTGTTGATGCCACGCGCTCAGGATCTGTCCGAACTGCGCGTCGTCAAGGGGCCGGCTCAGGTCGACGCCCAAAATCTCGGCGCCGATGGCGGGCGATAGCGGCCTGACCTGGACGTCAGGGGCGACGGGTCGTTGATCTGCGGCGGCGGATGCGAGATCCAGAGGCATGTTTCGCTCCCATGACTGTCTTGACCCGGCCTTGTGACCAGCCGTGAGCACCGACGGCAAAACCGTCACCGTGCCTCTTGGGCGATCAGCAACGTCTCACCGGCATTGATGGGGTAATGACTTTTCGCGGCCGCGGCGTGGAGGCGCAGAAACCGTCCGATCCCAACCGCTCTGCCGATGACCACCTCATGTTCGGGGGTTGACGAGGCTGTCGAACGCGCCCGGAAAGGCTAACACGCAGTCCGGACCCGGCACAATGACCAACCACCGCGGCGTCCTGCGGGGGTCATGCCTTGGCGGCGGACCTTGCGGTCTCGCGCGTCCGGCCGGCAGCGGACGCCTCGCGTGCGAGCATCGCCTGTAGCAGCTTTCGGCCCTGGATCGGTCCGCCGTCGACCCGGATCGCCACGGGAAACGACACTTTGTCGGGATCGGGCCCGATCGTGCGCTGCTGGGCCTCGAGGATCTCCTTGTCCTGATCGAAGGTGTGCCGGATGCCGTTGCGGATGTAGTCGGTCAGCTCCTGATCGTCGATCTTGAACTGGCGCACGATCCCCCAGAAGTAGTGCGAGGAGGTTACGGTCTCCGGCGTGATCAGGTTCAAGACCTTGCGCTCGAGCGCGTGGCCTTTGTCGGGGGCATCGGCCGGCATCGAGCCGTTCTCGATCACATGCAGGCCGGGCGCGGTAAATTTCGTGGTGTGCCAGCGGTTGATCTTGCCGGTGAACCCGGTGGTCTTCTTGTAGAAGGGCGGCGCGTCGATGTTGAACATCTCGCGGTGGACGCGCACGACGTCTCCCTCGAGCGAGACCGAGACGGGCGCCTCGGCGACGGCCTCGTTGCCGATCGTCTCCTCATGCACGAAGCTTTCGTGCGACAGATCGAGCAGATTGTCGTTGACGAGCTGGTAGTTGGCCGCGAAGTGGTGATAGCCCTCCGAGACCGCCCAGGCCGGATCGTCCAGCCAATGAACATCGGGGATTTGGCTCGGATCGGCGAGCTCGGCATTCCCCATCCATATCCAGGCGAGCTTGTACCGTTCGACCAGCGGGTATTTCTGTACGCGCGCCTTCGACGGCACCGTGTCCTGGCCGGGCACGCGCACGCAGACGCCATCCCGGTCGAAGCAGAGGCCGTGGTAGCCGCACTGGATCTGATCGCCGACGACCCGGCCGAGCGACAACGGCGTGAGGCGATGCGGGCAGCGGTCGGCGAGTGCGACGGCCTCGCCCGATCCCGTGCGGAACAGGACGACCGGCTCGTCGATCACGGTCCGCGCAAGCGGGGTGTGCGCGATTTCCTGGGAGAATGCGATCACCTGCCAGCAATTCCGCAACCACATGCCTCTCTCCATCGCTGGTGAGCGGCCGGAATTGTCCTGGACAGGTGCCGTATTGTCAAATCGACGGTACGGCCGGGCATGCCCGGC
>JBARNF010000732.1:0-1595 GCA_049802835.1 Bradyrhizobium sp. | reverse complement strand
GAGCCGTATGCCCCAAGTGCCAGGGCGCCGCGGCCAGGGAGTGGATGGAGGAGCGGCAGGCCGAACTGTTGCCGGTGCCCTACTTCCACATCGTCTTCACCCTGCCGGCGCCGATCGGCGACATCGCCTACACCAACAAACGGGTGATCTACGACGCCCTGTTCAAGGCCGCGGCCGAGACCATGCTCACCATCGCCGCCGACCCCAAGCATTTGGGCGCCCAGATCGCCATCACCGCGGTGCTGCACACGTGGGGCTCGGCTATGACGCACCATCCGCACGTACACATGATCGTGCCAGGCGGCGGCATCTCGCCGGATGGCAAGCGCTGGATTGCCGCCAAGCCCAACTTCTTCCTCCCCGTGCTGGTGCTCTCAAAGCTGTTCCGGCGCCTGATGCTCGAGAAGCTCGCCGCGGCCCACAAGGCCGGCAAGCTGATCTTCTTCGGCGATCGTGCCGATCTCGCCGACACGAAGGCGTTTGCCGCGTTCCTGGCCCCGCTGAAGAGGAAGCGCTGGTTCGTCTACTCCAAGCGCCCCTTCGCCGGCCCGAAGGCGGTGCTCGCCTACCTGTCGCGCTACACCCACCGCGTCGCCATCTCCAACAGCCGCCTGATCGCCGCCGACGGAACGAGCGTCACCTTCAAGGTCAAGGACTACCGGGTCGAGGGACCAAGCCGCTACACCACCATGACGCTCGCCACGCACGAGTTCATCCGCCGCTTCCTCCTCCACATCCTGCCCAAGGGCTTCCACCGCATCCGCCACTACGGCCTGCTCGGCGGCGGCAAGCGCGACGAGAACATCGCGCAGGCGCGCCAGCTTCTGGCAGTCGCCGCGGGCACCGCCACCGATACCGAAGACGAGGCTGCCGCCGATGATGCAACCGGGTCCGTGCTCGCCACCCCATGCCCCTGCTGCGGCGGGCGCATGAACGTCATCGAGACCTTCGAGGCCGGCACTCAGCCCAATCACGCGCCGACCATCAGGATCGACACGTCATGACGGTCCCATCCGCCAACCGCCGCAGTACCGATCGCCATTACCGCTGGTCACGGGCCGGCGACGACGGCGGCCGTCCAGTGCAACGCCATCCGGTGCAGCTCGAGCGTCACCCGCATGACATTCGCACCTGCCAGAGCAACCCGCCGCCCCGGATGCACCCGATCGGCAGCCCGGACGGCGCCGCTTGGCACTGCCAAGTTCAATCGAGCGGTCAGCCCGCGACGCCGAAATCCCCATAGCACTCGCGGCACCCACGCCCCCCACCACTCGCGGGTTCCTTCCCTGGAGGCTTTCCGACGCCGGCCCAGGTGCCTACCCCAACCGTCGTAATGGGCCGGCGTTCGCGGTAGGGACGGCTGTTGCCAGCCGCCCCCCGCACAGATCCGTACGGGCCCAATTCGGGCATACGGCTCCTACCTTGAGTGTCTGACGGCAAAGCGCTGCTGCGGCCAGGGGTGAAGGATTGTGGCTCGGGGTAGGTGGTCATCGGCGATCTGCTTGATCCGTGGCCACGTGATGCCAGCTCTTTGGCTACGTCGCGAGAGCGAGCGGCGCCAAAGATCCACCACGTGGTGACGGAAAGCCCTGATC
>JBARNF010000731.1:0-19406 GCA_049802835.1 Bradyrhizobium sp. | reverse complement strand
GCTCGAGCTGCCGAACGACTGGACACTCGTCGCCTATCTCTGCGTCGGCTGGCCGGAAGAGGAACATGACGATCCCGAGCTGGAACGTCACGGCTGGGAGACGCGGCTCGACCAGACCGTGCTCAAGCCGCTCAAGCGTTAGTTAGATCACGATGCCATCGCCAGCGTGGGCGCATCCACCATGACCGGCTCCGCGGCTGGTCGCGCCGCGCCAGACAGCTGAAAGCGCACGCCGTGCAGGGACACGGTGAGCGGAATGCCGCGGAAGTCGTCGTGGAAGGCGCGGATGCGGCGCGCCATCTCGGCGGGGTGGATGTCGGCCGGCATGTCGCACATCTGCGCATACATGCGCTTGGTGCTCCTGATCCCGCTCCAACGGATCGGGAGCGCCGGCAGCGGGCCGGCGTTGCAGGCAAGATCGCGCGACATCCGCCAGAACAGATAGGCAAGGCGCACGAACGTCATCTGCTCGAGGCCGCGGACATCGACCCCTGCCGGGATGTCGAATGTTTCGACCCCGACGATGGCGCCGCAGTCGACGCGTGGCTCCATGATATGGGCGGTCGCGCCAAAGCTCGTTGCGCCGTCGTACATCGCGAAATGGGCAGGCGCCCAGCCCGGGTAGTCCGGTGACGCCGGGTGGAAGTTGTAGGCGCCGTGACCGAGCGCCCCGAGAATGTCCAAGGGCACGATGACGCCCGTCGTGAAGGCGAGCAGGCGAGATCTGCCGAGCACGTCGGGCGCGATGGCCTGGAGTTCCTGCAAGCTGACGGCGCAGCGGAACGACAGCGCGGGATTGTGCGCCTTGAGGAGTTCGGTCAGGGCGAGCTGCTGATCGCGGCTGCCGGTCAGAAGAATGATGGTGTCGAACATGAGCGGCTCTTGTCCCGATGTTGGCGTCAGCGGCGGTAGGTCGCGATGGTGTCGGGCTGGCGCGCAGCCTCGGACGCGGCGATCGCTCGAAAGAGATCGGGCGGCAGCTCCTGCCAGGGCGTAACCTCGATCACCTTGTTGTCGGCCAGGAACGCCGCCTCGCGGACGATCCGCACATCCTGCTGCCATGGGCATAGCGAGAGCTCGAGGCGCGCAAAGCCGCCGCAATCGACGGCGAAGGCATCGGTCAGCGCCTGGATGCTTGCCGCGGTGAGGCGCGGGCTGGAACCTTCGATATCGCGCAGGATCACCGTGACGGCCTTGTCGGACTTTGCTTCGGAGCAAACGATGAGCAGCGAGTCGGAGGCGCCGACACGTCCGGCGCGCCGGGGTGATCGGGCCATGATGGCGAAGTCCGGATCAGGTCCGAGATCGGCACTCGCAGGCTTCAGGTTGTGGACGATCGCTGCGGTTCCGGCCCCCACTTCGCCTGCGACGGCATGATAGGAGCGGGGCAGCCAGACAGTGTCGAGCGGCATCTGCGACGATGTCAGGCTCCAGGCCTGATCGAGAAGATAGCCGTCCCAGACATCCGGGCAGGACGCGGCCATCTCCTGCCAGGTCCTGAGCATGGCCTCGGCCGGCTCGGACCGGCCGAAATAGAGCGTGCGCGCCGACATCTCCCAGCCGTTCCACTTGTGGACCGCGAAATCGCAGCCGGTGAGCATCGGCAGCTTCGGAGCGGATTGCAGCATGACGTCGGTCTCGACGAACAGCAGCGGCGCAGCGTGCTGCTGCCATTGTCGCATGATGAAATCGGCCTTCTCCCCTGCGCTCAGAGAGGCGCGATGACGTGTATCGATCGGCTCGATCTCGAATGACAGCCCGAGCCGCTCAAGCGAACGCCTGAGATGATAGACGTGAAGGTCGCCGACCGTCCTCGGATGGCAGGACACGATCCGCAATGCATCCGGTCGCGGATCATCGCCCGGCACGCGCCAGTCGAGACCGCCCCACCACAATTCGTGCGGCCCCTCGGACGAAGCGCCGACGGTCCCGAATTCGGTCAGCTTCGACTTCAGGAAGTCGAACGCCGGATCTTCGCCGAACGGAATGACGATTGCGTCATGCGCCGTCAGCGCGCCGTATAGCAGCTCGGCACCAGCGCCGGTCGGCGGGTCTATGACGACGAGGGTGCGCCCCGCGCGCGAGCACGCATCGCCGTCCCACAAGGTGAGCGGACCGAAGCTGCGCGACAGCCACTGCAGACGGCGCTCCTGTTGCTTGCCGAGCCTGACGCCGCAAGCGCGCAAGGCCAGCGCTGGATCTCGATCGATGGCGTGTGGGTGTTGCCGCATCATGCCGGGTCCTCCTGCACAGTAGAACGGACCACGACAGCCAATCAGGCGCGTCGATCGCGCGCATCGTCGGCGCTCTGCGTTGACAACGGGTGTGGCCGGAGATCTCAGCACGGATCGCGTGAAGTTCGTTTCACAATGTTGCTCGACGTGTCGCCGGAATTCGCAGCACAGCGACTAACTCCGCACCAGCCTATGCAGCAACGGGTCATGCGTCCTGATGTGAAAATCGTGATCGATACTGAAGTGTCCGTTCAGGCGCGCAAAACGGCGCGAAACTCAGGCTTTCGATTTTCATCCCGCTATCAGCTGCGCAACAGCGTCGGAACGCTTGTGATGTCGAACGAAACATCCAGCAACATTCGGGGTGCGCTGGACGCGGCTCAGCAACGGCGCGCGCACATCAACGGCGCTCGACGCGCGGCGTCAATCGCTTCGTTTTCATCGTTCCTACGAACTACAACGTACGAGTTCGCGAGATCAGGCGCACGAAGCTTAAAAAAATCGGCAAGCGATTCAAAAATCGTATCTGCAGCAACTGACAGAGTCGAAAAATGCGATACGTTCGTCTCGATGATTCGGAAAAATTTGCCGAGCTCGATGTCCGCTCCGCGGGAGTTTCGAACCTCGCGCGATCGCGTCATCTCTCGTGTCTGCGGTGCGCGTCATGAGCAGTGTTAGTAAGCGTTGAGCTGCGTTTTCCGCTGAATTCGTCGTCCGGAATGAATCCCTGCCATGCCGCCCATCGGCTTCTCTCCCTTCGTGATTGCCCGGCGCGTGATCTGCGTACGGCAAAATTTGCCTGGCCCTAGGCAAAACATTCCACGTAAGCATTTGAAAAATAACGAAAATACTCCGCCTGCTTATTCCGGTCGCGGCGTTCAACGATCGGAAGCCGTCTGCGACGTGCGCTTTCGGCAATGCGGGTTGGAGATTCGGAAATGAGCTACGCGCTGGACGTCTGGGCCCCGGCCGATGGCGTGTCTTCGAAGGAGCCGGCGGCGCCGGATGTCGATGCCGTGCCGTGGAGTGAGTCGGCCGCCACCGTTCCGGATTGCGAGCCGCCTTCCGAGCCCGTCGTCTTCGATGAAGACAAGGAACTGCTCGATCGTCTGGCTGCCGGAGACGAGACCGCTTTTCGTCTTCTGGTTGAGCGGCACATCGACCGCGCCTACGCGATTGCGTTGCGCATCGTCGGGAATGCCGCCGACGCCGAGGACGTCGTGCAGGACACGATGTTGAAGATCTGGACCCATCGCGGGCGCTGGCAGCACGGGCGAGCCAAGTTTTCGACCTGGCTCTACCGTGTCGTCAGCAACCGCTGCATCGACATCCACCGCAAGCCGCGCACCGAGAATGTCGACGTGGTCCCCGAGGTCGCGGACGGAAAGCCGGATGCGGTGAGCGTGATCGAGCGGGCCGAGATGAACGACATCCTGGAAGCTGCGATGCAGCGGCTGCCGGAGCAGCAGCGTGTTGCAGTGATCCTGTCCTATCACGAGAACATGAGTAACGGCGAAATCGCCGAGGTGATGGAGACGACGGTTGCCGCCGTGGAGTCGCTTCTGAAGCGTGGGCGCCAGCAGCTGCGTGAAATGCTGCGGCGGCACGAGCGCGACATCCGCGGCGCCTTTACCGATTGCTAACTATAAATTTCGCGTAGCACGAGAATTCGCGCCTGATCCTGGCGGGCGCCGCCGTTTGATCGGGCAGACGGGGCTGATCCGCACCGTCAGTCCTTCCACGATCCGGCGTGTCTTTGCCGATCACTCAGGAGCCTTCACCGTGCCCGCAATCTCCACCAACATTGCCGCCAATTCGGCCGTACGTTACCTGAACATCAACTCGAACCAGGAAACGAGCTCGCTCTCGAAGCTGTCCAGCGGTTCGCGCATCACCTCAGCCTCGGACGACGCCGCGGGCCTTGCGATCTCGACCCGCATTTCCTCGGACGTCACCACGCTGCAGCAGGCAGCGACCAACACGGCGCAGGCGACTTCGATCCTGCAGACCGCCGACGGCGGCGCGTCCAACATCAGCGACATCCTGGCGCGCATGAAGTCGCTGGCCACGGAGTCGGCGTCGGGCACCACGGTCGGAACCAGCCGCACCTACATCCAGTCGGAATTCTCGCAGCTCATCAGCGAAATCGACTCGATCGCGACGGGCACCCGCTATAGCGGCCAGAGCCTGCTCGACGGCACGAGCACGTTTTCGGGCACGACGGGTGTGGCGGTCATGGTCGGCTCGTCCGCCAGCGATACGGTCAACATCAAGCTGGATAGCCTCACCTCGACCGCACTCGCGGTCACCTCGCTCGACGTCAGCACCCAGTCCGGCGCGACCGCAGCCCTGACGGCCCTGGATACGGCGATCGACACCGTGTCGCAGGCCCGCGCCAGCATCGGCGCTCAGGAGTCGCGCTTCAACTTCTCGTCCGACTCGATCTCGACCCAGACGCAGAATCTGCAGTCTGCCAATTCGGCGATCAAGGACGTGGATATCGCCTCGGAGCAGGCCAAGCTGTCGTCGGCCCAGGTGAAGACCCAGGCCGCCGTGTCGGCTGAAGCCGCCGCGAACCAGCTCCCGCAGTACCTCCTGAAGCTGCTGGGCTGAGACCTGATCCGCCGGACCGGCATCGTGCCGGTCCGGCTTCTTAGCCAGAGGACGACGACGAATGACCGTGAGCAGCACAACCTCGAGCACGAGCGGCACGACGTCGTCCTCCTCATCGTCGTCGACCAGTTCGAGCAGTTCGCTTACGACGACGGGCACGAGCACGACGAGCTCGATCGACTGGACGGCCCTGATCAACTCGGCCGTCAACGCCAAGCTCACCCAGGCGACCCGGATTTCCACCAAGGTCACGGCCAACGAGGCCAAGATCACCGCCTATGAGACGCTGCAGACGGCGCTGAAGACGCTCTCGTCGGGATTGTCGTCGCTGGCGACATCGATGGTGAACTCGCTGGCGACCAACGCCTTTGCCACCCGCGCGGCCACGATCAGCGCGACGGGCGACGTCAGCGCCTCGTCGGCCCTGTCGATGTCGGTGAACAACGGCGCGGCGACCGGGAGCCACACGCTGACGATCAGCCAGATCGCTACCGCGCAAAAGGTCGCTGGCACGACGCAGTCGAGCCAGACCACGGCGCTCGGCTATTCCGGCGCCTTCTCGCTCGGCCTGTCCGGCGGCAACACGGCCGACATCACGATCACGAGCGGAATGTCCCTGCAGGATGTCGTCGATGCGGTCAATGCCCAGACGTCGACCACGAATGTCGAGGCGTCCATCGTCCAGGTGTCGAGCGGGTCCTACGAGCTGGTGCTGACCGGCACGCAGGATGCGGCCGACATCACCTATGCGAGTTCGTCAGGCGACGACATCCTCAACAAGCTCGGCGTGACCGACAGCTCGGGCTCGTTTGCAACGGTGCTGCAGACCGCCCAGGCCGCAGAATTCACCCTCGATGGCATCAGCCTGACCCGCAACACCAACGACGTCTCCGACGTGCTCAGCGGCGTCACCTTCGATCTGCTGCAGGCGACGCCGTCCGGAACGACGCTGAATGTCAGCATCGGCACGGATACCAGCCAGATCTCATCGGCGCTGCAGACCTTCGTCACCAACTACAATGCGTTCCGCGACGCCGTGCTCGCGCAGCAGACCACCAACTCCGACGGGACCGCCTCATCCAGCTCGGTGCTGTTTGGCGACGGCACCATGCGCGATATCATGAACACGCTCCAGGCCGTGCTGGGAACATCCGTCGGCGGGCTGACGATGGCGGATCTGGGGCTGTCGTTCAATGAGAAGAACGAGCTCGAGCTCGATACAGGCACCTTGTCGACGATCCTCAGCACGAATCTGAGCGGCGTGACCACGCTGCTGTCGGCGCAGACGACGACATCGTCGAGCCAGCTCAGCGTCGTCAACACGGGCTCGTCGCCGCAATCCTTTACGCTGGACCTGACAGTGGATTCGTCCGGCAATCTCACGGCCGCATCGGTCGGTGGCGACAGCTCGCTGTTCACCGTCAGTGACAACACGATCGTCGGAAATTCCGGGACGATCTATGCCGGCATGGCTTTCACCTACACCGGCTCGACCTCGCAATCGATCACGGTGACATCGACCCAGGGTCTCGCGACCCAGATCTATCAGCTCGCGAAGACCGCATCGTCCAGCACGGGCTCGTTCCAGACGTTGATCGACAATCTGACGTCCCAGGACGATACGATGACGGCCAAGGTCAACGACATCAAGAGCGCGGCCGCGACGTTTCAGACCCAGCTCACGGCGCAATACGCCAAATACCAGGCTGCCATCGAGAGCGCGAACAACATGCTGACCTATCTGAAAGCACTCCTCAACACGAGTTCGAGTAACTGATGACCCAGAGTTCGATGGCACAATTGGCAAGTCAGGCCTATCGCGGCGCTGCCGTGGCGGTTCCGCCGCTGCGAGCGGTCATCATGCTGCTCAACGGGGCGATGAGCTACCTGCAGAAATCCCTGCAGGCGCAGGAGGCGCGCCGCTTCGAGGAGGGGCATGCTCATCTGACCCGGGCAACGGCGATCCTGCGCGGCTTGAGCCTTCACCTCGATTCCACGCGTGGCGGGGCGGTGGCCGACCGCCTGTTCGAGACCTACAATGCGCTGATCGTTGCCGCCCTGCGCGCCTACGGCCGGCCCCACATGCGCGAGAATTTCCAGCGGATCACGACCGGTCTCCTCGAACTGCGGGATGCCTGGGAAGCGGTTGACGGTGCTACACGCACAGCGCGAGCACCGGGTGATTCGATCAGCCGACGATAGGCTGCAGCGAATCACGTTTTGCCGCGATGCAGAAACCTTGGGAAACCGACCGGAAACAGGCTGCATTGTCGCGTCATTACGGTATCCCATGCTGCCTTTGTTGCCCGCGGCTCCCGGAAATTACGGAATTTCGGGCGCATCCTCGTGGTCGATTGTCCCAATTGCCCGATATCAATTTCGTTCGTCGGCAGAATGCTTTATGACGATCCACGGAACGCTGGATTGGGCGGACGATGGACGTCAGGGAATTCGAGGATCTGATCGACCGCCTGGGAGAGGACCTCTCCCATTGGCCGGCCGAGCAACGTCAGGCCGCGACCGAACTGCTTGCCTGCTCCCCGGATGCTAATCGCCTGGTTGCGCAAGCCCGTCTCGTCCGTGAGGCATTGTCGTCGCCCCCGGTCGGTGCGCCCGCCGGCCTGGCCGACCGGATCGCCGCCGCAGCCAAGCGTTTGACGACGGACGAGGCCACAACGGCGTCCGCGGACGCCCACCAGCCCGGCTGAGACAGCGCGTCGCTTGTCGCCCGACGAGAGGCCGGTCTTGGGTCTCGCTGTGTTTCCTCGTCTATCTCGGCTCCTGTTACATCGTCGCGCAGACCGCCGCCGTCGGACGCCGCAAGGGGCGACGTGCTGCGGGCGTCCCATGATGCGCTGTGACATCCAGCCATCGGGACGAGCACACATGCGCTTTTCCCATTCCGTCCTCTCTTCCTGCTGCGACCGATTGAGCTGGCTCCAACGCCGCGCAACCGATGAATGCTGAAGCGCCGCACTGGGCGATTTTTGCCGCCCCTGCCTAACGCCTCGGCGGCAAATTATGCCGTCAGATCAACTAATTCCATCGACTGATTGTCCGCCTGGATTCGGCGCTCCGGCCGTTTGATCTGCAAACGCCTCCGCGACCATCGGATGCGTGCTGTGTCCCGCCGCTGGTTGCGGGGAGAGCCGGAGCCCTGCCATGACCGTTTCCGCGACGACGTCGTCGACCGCGACTACCTCATCGACCTCATCATCCAGCGCCTCGTCGCGCACGACTCTCAGCTCGACGGATTTCCTCAAGCTTCTGGTGAGTGAGCTGCAGAATCAGGATCCGCTCAACGCGACGAGCGTGACCGACTTCATCAACCAGATGACGTCATATGCCAACTTTACCGAGCAGCAGTCGACCAACAGCAGCATGAGTTCGCTCGCGGGCTCGTTCTCCAGCCTCGTGACGCTGAACTCGGTCAACTACATCGGCCATACCGTCGAGGCGAAGACGGATACGGCCGTCCTCTCCAACGGTTCAGCGTCCTTCGGCTATTCGCTCTCGTCTGCTGCATCGGACGTCTCGATCGCGATCAAGGATTCCTCGGGGAACACGGTCTGGACAGGCACGGGCACCGGCAACAAGGGGTCCAACACCATCACCTGGAACGGCACGGATTCGAGCGGCAATCAGCTTAGCGATGGTGGGCAGTACACGATCTCCGTGACTGCGACGGACACTGCCGGCAACTCCGTTCTCAACTACACGACGATCACCGGCACGGTGACCGGAATCGATACCTCGACCAGCACGCCGACGCTCACTGTCGGCGGCGTTCCGGTCAGCGCCAGCAACATCATCGGCGTCACTTCCTGACGACATCATCCGGAGTATAATCATGAGTCTTACTGGAGCCTTGTCATCGGCCATCTCGGCGCTCAACGCGCAGAGCTCGTCGCTCGCCATGATCAGCGACAATATCTCGAACGCCGACACGACCGGTTACAAGACCACTTCCGGTCTGTTCGAGCAGTTGGTGACGGCATCGAGCAGTTCGAAGGCCTATTCCTCCGGCGGCGTGTCGGTCTCCGGTCGTGCCAACATCACGCAACAGGGCCTGCTGGCGGCGACGACCAACGCGACCGATGTCGCGATTCAAGGGTCCGGCTTCTTCGTTGCGACCAACGCGACGTCGGCCGGGGGTGAAACGTTCTATACGCGTAACGGTGCATTCACGACGGATAACGCCGGATACCTCGAGAACAGCGGCTATTATATCGAAGGCTGGCGCACCGACGCGAGCGGCAACGTGGTCGGCAACGGCCTCGAGCCGATCAACACCAAGGTGGCTCTGACCAATGGAGGCGCGACCACCAAAACGTCGCTCGCCGCGAATCTGCCGGCTGATGCGGCCAGCGGAGACACATTCAGCAGCTCCATGACGGTGTACGATTCGCTCGGTCAATCGCACACGCTCAACGTGACCTGGACCAAGGCAACGACGGCGAACGAATGGACCGCGCAGTTCGCGCCGGCCACGGCTTCGGACGGTACGGTGACCAGCGGCAGCTATACGATCGATTTCAATTCCGACGGCTCGCTCAATACCGTTTCGTCTACCAATCTCGGAATTACCTGGAACAACGGCGCGGCGGCCAGCTCGATCACGCTCGGCTTCGGCACCACCGGCGGCGGCACCGACGGCCTCACTCAGCTGTCGTCGGGCAGCACGACGCCGAGTGTCTCGAATTTCAGCGCCAATTCCGACGGTATTTCCTTCGGGACGCTGAGCAGCATCTCGGTCGGCAAGAACGGCCTCGTCGATGCGACCTATTCCAACGGCCAGACGGTTCCGATCTACAAGATCGCGGTCGCGACCTTCGCGGATCCCGACGGTCTCGTGGCGCACTCCAGCGGCATGTACACGTCGACGGCGACGTCGGGCAATGCGACCTTGCAGGCGTCCGGCGAGAATGGCGCGGGAACCGTCTATGGCAGCGAGTTGGAGTCGAGCACGACGGATACGACGGGCCAGTTCAGCAACATGATTTCGGCTCAGCAGGCCTACTCGGCGGCATCCCAGGTGATCTCGGCAGTGAACAAGATGTACGACACACTGATCTCGTCGATGAGGTGATCATGGTCGAACCGAAGAGAGAGCGGCTCGGCGAAGGCGAGGCGTTGCTGAAGAGGATGAGGCGGTTGAGGCTGCGCGCCGCTGCTGCCGGCAAGGACGACCGCGCGCAGCTGTTGGCGCTGATGGACGACATCGAGACGGTCCGACGAAAGCTTCTGCGCGAATGCGCGCAGCTCGAGGAGGAGTTCAGGGTCGCCGCGGTCCGCGTGACGGCGTTGAACACCTATGCGCGGGTCGCGCAGACGGGCCGCCGGCCGCAGCGTGAACATTGAGATTGGGAGCGACGAGATGAAACACGCAATCCAGGCGAACAAACGGGCCGCAAGCGAGGACGAGGTGCGGGCGTTGATCACGCTGATCGATGAGTTGATCGCGGTGGTGTCGGAGGAGAACGCGGAGCTCGCCAAGGGCCTGCCGGCCTCACGCTCGAAGCAGCTCGACGACAAGAACCGGTTGGCTGGGCTGTTCGAGCAGAGAGTTGCCGAATGCGCCACGCGGACGGCAAGCCTCGACGTGCGAGACCGACTGCTGCGCGAGCAGCTGATGGAGCACATCCTCAACCTGCGCGGCGCGATGGACGAAAATCTCCTGCGCCTGCGCGCCGCGATCGAGGCGAGCAATCGCCGCATCGAGGCTGTCATGCAGGCCATCCGCGAGCAGATTGCGAATGCCTCGCCCTATGGTGCGAGCGGGCGGCGCACCGCGCGTGCGACCTCCTGCGGAACCAATCTCAGGGCGTGATGGCCAACCGGCAGCGGGAGTAGGGCGATGTCGCTCGATATAGCACGGCTGGTCGCCTTCAGCGGCATCTCCGCCACGGAGTTGCAGATCAGCGTGGCGTCGTCGAACATTTCGAACGCCGACACCAAGGGCTACACCCAGAAAACGGCCAACCAGGTCACGAACGTGACCGGCGGAATCGGAACCGGCGTCTCGATCACCGGGATCTCCAGCAATGTCGACAAGCTGCTGCTGAAATCCCTGATCGGCGCCAATTCCGAGCTCGGATCGGCAGACACTGCGAACAGCTACCTGACGCAGCTGCAGCAGTTGTTCGGCAGCGCCTCGACCTCCGGCACATCGACGACGGGGACGTCGCTGGCAAACTCGCTAGCATCGCTGGAGTCCGCCTTGTCGTCGCTGGCGAGCTCGCCCAGCAGCGTCTCGCTGCAATCGGCCGCCGTCAGCGCACTCGACGATTTTGCAAGCCAGCTGCGCAGCACGTCGAGCGGTGTGCAGACGCTGCGCGCGAATGCCGATAAGAATATCGCATCCTCCGTCCAGAGCATCAACGACGATCTGAAGCAGATCTCCGATCTGAATGTCGAGATCCGGAAGATGTCTGCAGCAGGCCAGTCCACCGCCGATCTGGAGGACGAGCGCAACACGGCGCTGCAGGACCTGTCCTCGTATATGAACGTCAGCTATTACACGGCGTCGAACGGGGACCTCCAGGTCTATACGTCGTCGGGCAGGGCGCTTGTCGACAGCTCGGCTCACACGCTGAGCTATACGGCCTCCGCGAACGTTTCGGCGGCGTCGAGCTATGCGTCCGGCGGTTTCAGCGGCATCACGGTCGACGGCGTGGACGTCACGTCCCAGATCACGTCGGGCAAGGTCGGCGCGCTGATCAACTTGCGCGACCAGACCCTCCCGGCGGTGCAGACGCAGCTCGATCAGCTCGCTTCGCAGCTGAAGTCGGCGCTCAATGCCGTCACCAATGGCGCGTCGGCGGTGCCGCCGCCGACCAGCCTCACTGGAACGGCGAGCGTCAGCAGCAGCACGGCACTGTCGGCTTCGGGAACGGTCCGGATTGCGGTGGCCGACCAGAGCGGCAATCTCGTCTCTTACCAGGACCTCGATCTCTCGTCCTATGCCACCGTCGGCGATCTCGTCACCGCGCTCAACGGCATCTCCGGCGTGTCGGCGTCGATCGATTCCAATGGTCATCTGACGATCGGCGCGACATCGTCCGCAAATGGTGTCGCGATCAACGACATGACGAGCGCGATCAGCGGGGCCGGCTTTTCCGACTATTTCGGCATGAACGATCTCGTCACCGGGACCGGCGCCTCCAATTTCGCGGTCAACAGCAGCATTCTCAGTGGCGCGTCGGGCCTGCCGACCGGCACGCTCGATGGCTCCGCGACATTGACGACCGGCAGCCAGGTGCTGACGGCAGGTTCGGCAACGGTCATCAACCAGATCTATGATGCGCTGACCGGTTCGACCAGCTTCTCGTCCGCAGGCGGCTTGAGCGCGACGACCGGCTCGTTCGCCGACTATGCGGCGGCCATCGTCGCCAACGTGGCCAGCAAGGCATCGCAGGCCTCGAGCGTCTACACTGCGAAATCCACGGCGCAGTCCACCTACGCCAGCTCGCTGTCGTCGCAGTCCGGCGTGAACCTCGACGAGGAGACGGCGCGGCTGAGCGCGTTGCAGAACAAATATGCCGCGGCCTCGCAGCTGATCTCGGCGGTCAACAGCATGTTCTCGTCGTTGCTCACCGCTGTGCAGTCGACCTAGTCCGGAGCGTATGACATGACCATGCGAATCGCGACCTTTTCGAATTCGGACCAGATGATTTCCAGCGCGCTGCGCACGCAGGCGACGATGGCCAATCTTCAGGTTCAGGAGGCCTCGGGACTGAAATCCGAGTACCTCGCCGAATATGGCGCCGATACCCAGCACGTCGTCAATCTGCAGGTGTCGGTCACGCGGGCGCAGTCCTATATCGATGCCGCGACCCTTGCCGACAGCAAGGTGCAGGTCATGTACTCCGCGGTGGGCCAGGTGTCGGACATCGTCAGCCAGCTGCGCACGGCCTTGAGCGCCGCGAGCTCCGGCAGCAGCACGGGAACCACGTCCGCGATCAGCTCCGCGCAGCAATTGCTGCAGCAGATGGCCGGCGTTCTGAACACCCAGTATGACGGGCAATACCTGTTCGGCGGGGCGCGGACCTCGACGGCGGCCGTCGACACGTCGACCTTCGCCACCGGAACCGGATCGCTGACGACGGCCGATACGAGCTATTATCAGGGGGACAGCGAGCTTGGCTCGGTCCGCGTCTCCGACGGGCAGTCCGTCACCTATGGGGTGACCGCCGACAATGCCGCGTTCGAGGAGGTCATGCGCGTCCTGAAATTCGTGGCGAACGGTTCGAGCCTGTCGGGCACCGATATCACCGCGGCCCTGAAGGTTGCGGACCAGGCGGTCGACGATGTCGCCACGGTGCAGGCCAAGCTGTCCGATGCCGCCTCGCGGATCGAGGGCGCCAAGTCGCAGCAGACCGACTTCAAGAGCTACGCCGAGAGCCTCGCGACAGACCTGACGAGCGTCGATGTCGCCGCGGTCACTGCGCAATTGTCGACCTACCAAGCCCAGCTGACGGCCTCCTACTCGGCGATTTCGAAGATCCAGAGCGTCAATCTGGCGAGCTACCTGCGGTAGCTTCGGCGCTCTACAAAAGGAAAACGCTGAAAGCGGACAGCCCACGCGAGAATACGGCGGGCATTATCCTGCGTGTGGATTTGGTGCGGGAGCTGCGTGGGCGCAAGAGGATCTGCCGCTTGCGCCTCGCTTTTCGTTGAGTGGCACGGTCCGGAGCCGAGCCCTGGTTGCTACCAGTGGCGGGCCCTGACGATGCCATGGCCGTAGCGAGGCCCGAAATGGCCGCCTTGCCAGCCGTGGCCATATCCTCCGCGATAATAGCCATAGCTGTGCCGCCACGGGCGCGGATTGTAATAGCCATAGCTGCGATAGATGCGGCGCGGCGCATAGCCGTAGCCATAGCCGCCATAGTAGGGCCGGTAGGTTGCAACGGGGTAGTAGCCGCCGCCGTAGCCGTAATACGGCGAGCCGGCATAGCCGTAGCCGTAAGCGGGATAGGCTCCATAGCCGCCGTAGTAGCCGGGGGCCGCGATCGCCGACCCGATCACGGCGCCGGCCAGAAGACCGGCGCCGATCGCGGCGCCGCCGCCCCAGCCGCCATGCCAACCGCCATAGCGGACCTGGACAGTTCGCTGATCGTCAACGGACGATTTGGCCGACGCCGACAGCGCGGTCAGCGGCGCCGCGCTCGCCAATTGCGGTGACGACAATGCTGTCACGCCCGCGATCGCGAGCGTGGCGGCGGCTTTGAAAGGTCCCATGATGGTCTCCAGTTCTGATGAGAGACTGGGTCAACCGGCCGAGAGACGTTTTGTTGCAAGGGTTCCAACGACCGATTGTCGCGCTCACGCCGTGTCACGGGATGGCCGGTGCCGCTGGCCCGTGACGGTAGGTGCGGCCCGGCTCCGGCTTGCGCGGCCACGGCCGAGGCCCCGACTTGCGCCCCGTTCCGCGTGCTTCGCAAGCGCAACAGGCGGCACAAGGTCGCGGCCTCACAGATTGACTACGTGATCAGCGCATCGAGCAGCGCATCGGGACACTCCGCCATCATCGTGTGACCTGCGCCCGGCAGCACGATGGTCTGCGCCGCGGGAATCGCAGCCGCGAGCGCCTTGCCGGCCTTGACCGGCGTCATCATGTCCTTCTCGCCGAGAATGAGACGAGTCGGCACCTTGATCAGAGCCGCCGAGGCCAGCGCGTCCTGATAGTTGTTGCAGGCGGCGAGATCGTTGAACAGCACGCCCGGCGCGCAGCGCTCCAAGGTCGCCTGCGCGCCGCCATGCATCCACAGGCCCGGCGCGCGGCTGCCGCCGAGCTCGGCCGCAAAACCGAGGCCCCAGATCGACACCATGTCGATCGCGGCGTGATCGTTGGCCTCCGCCGCCTTCAGGAGGTCGGGCCCGACGGTCATCGTCGCCGCCGTGCCGATCAGGCTCAGCGCAGAGACGCGATCAGGGTAGCGCGCCGCGGCGTCGAGCACGATCAGCGAGCCCATCGAGTGGCCGATCAGATGCGCAGGCTTGGCGTTCACGGCTTCCAGAAGCGCAACGATCCAATCGGCCATCGCTGATATGGTCGGCAGCGCTGGTCCCGCCGAGCGGCCGTGACCGGGCAGGTCGGGCGCCAGCACCGCAAAACCATGATGCGCAAACCAGCGGCTGTGCAGCGCCCAGACCGAATGGTCGAAGCCGGCGCCATGCACGAACACGACGGCGGGCAGAGCGGGATCGAAGTCGCGGCCGCCGGTGGCGACGAAGATGTCACGATCTCTGACGGACAGCTGCATCAGCTTACACCTTCTGCGAGGCGCGCAGCGCCTGTCCGAGATCGTCGATGATGTCGCTGGCCGCCTCGATGCCGACCGACAGCCGGATCAACTCCTCGCCGATCCCGGCCGCCGCGAGCTGGGCGGCGTCCATTTGCTGATGCGTGGTCGAGGCGGGATGAATGACCAGCGTCTTGGCGTCGCCGACATTGGCGAGATGGCTGATCAGCTTCAGGCTCTCGATGAACTTGCGGCCCGCAGGCCGGCCGCCCTTGATGCCGAACGAGATGATCGAGCCGGCGCCGCGCGGCAGCAGCTCCTTGGCGAGCGCGTGGTCCGGATGGCTCTCCAGCGAGGGATGCAGCACCCACTCGACCGCCTTGTTGGCGGTGAGCGCCTCCAGCACTGTGCGCGTGTTCTGCACGTGCCGCTCCATGCGCAGATGCAGCGTCTCGACGCCCTGCAGCAGGTGGAACGCGTTGGTCGGCGACAGGCAGGCGCCGAAATCGCGCAGGCCTTCGGTGCGTGCGCGCATGATGAAGGCTGCGGTACCGAACTGCTCGTCGAAGACGATGCCGTGATAGCCGGCATAGGGCTCGGTCAGCTGCGGGAATTTGCCTGAGGCGCGCCAGTCGAAGCGGCCGCCATCGATGATGGCGCCACCGATCGCGATGCCATGGCCGCCGAGCCACTTGGTTGCCGAATGCATCACGATGTCGGCGCCCAGCGCGATCGGCTGGCTGAGATAGGGCGTCGCAAAGGTGTTGTCGATCAGCAGCGGCACGCCGGTATCGTGAGCGATCGCCGCCACCTTCGGAATGTCGAGTACTTCGAGGCCGGGATTGCCGAGGGTCTCGCCGATCAGCAGCCGCGTGTTCGGCTGGATCGCGGCGCGGAAGCCGTCATGGTCGCGCGGCTTGACGAAGCTCGTGGTGATGCCGAAGCGCGGCAAGGTGTGCGCCAGCAGGTTGATGGTGCCGCCATAGAGCGAGGACGAGGCGACGATGTGGTCGCCGGCATTCAGCAGCGTGGCGATCGCCAGGTGCATCGCGGCCTGGCCGCTCGCGGTGCAGACCGCGCCGACGCCGCCTTCCAGCGCGGCGAGCCGCTCCTCGAGCACCGATGTGGTCGGGTTCGAGATGCGGGTGTAGATGTGGCCGGCGCGTTCGAGATTGAACAAAGCGGCCGCGTGCTCAGTGTCCTCGAACACATAGGACGTGGTCTGATAGATCGGCACCGCGCGGGCGCCGGTCGCGGGATCCGGGTGCTGGCCCGCATGCAGGCTCAGGGTCTCGAAGGCAGGCGGTTTCGGCGGCGGCATGCGGATCATCTCTCGTTTGGCGGCCTGGACCTTCTGCCACAGATTCCGCCTGACGTCAGGGGCGGCGCCTTTGCGTCGCCCCTGACAAGCGGATCAGCCGCCGAAGCGCTGCGGGAACAGGCCGGACGCGGCGATGTCGGCGATCGCGAGACGCGGGCTCGGCTTCTCGCGCTCCCTGAGCATGGCCGGCAGCTTGTCGCCATCGCCCTTGCGGCCGATCGCAATCGCCATCTCGACCGCGAAGCCGTCGGGCACCCCGAGCGCCTTCTGAGCGGCCTCGACATCGAAGCCGCTCATGCCGTGGGTGGCCCATCCGGAGATCGCGGCCTGGTGGGCGAAGTTGGCCCAGGCGGCACCGGCGTCGAAGGAATGCGTCCGCGTCGGCGCCGGCTCGGTCTTGCCCGCCGGAATGAAGGTCTTCTTCGACAGCACGTAGACGATGGCCGCGGCATGCTGCGCCCAGCCGCGATTGAACTCGATCAGCGGCGCCAGGAAGGTGTCGAACTCGCTCGTGCCGCGCAGCGCGTAGAGGAAGCGCCACGGCTGCGAATTGTAGGAAGAGGGCGCCCAGCGCGCCGCCTCGATGAAGGTCAGCAGTTCTTTTTCAGGGAGGGCCTCGTCGCTGAAGCCGCGCGGCGACCAGCGGTCAACAAAGAGGCGATGCGCCGGGTGTTCGCTGGTGCGGTCGGTCGGCGGCAGAAGATGGGTCGTCACGGTGGTCTCCTTCGTTCAGGCGCGTCATCGGGCCTCGTGCCCGGCTTCGCTGCAGAGCACAATCCTCGGCCTCTCTCTGGCTCAGGGCGCCCTGGGAGTCCAGATCGCCAACGCAGATGTGTCCACCTTCGCGGGCAGCACGTGCTCGGCCAGAAAAGCGTCCGCGATCTTCTGCTGCTCCGACAGGCCGGCCTGCGTGACCGCGCCGACCTGGTAGGAGCGGTGGCTGTTGGCTTCCTCGACGGTCGCCGCATCGATGCCCCAGAGCGCCGCGAGCTGGCCTGCCGCAGCGGTGGGATTGGCTTTCACCCATTTGCCGGTCTCGACCAGTCTGCCGTAGATGACGTTGAGGGCGTCGCCATGCTTGGCGGCATAGTCGGCCGAGGCGAGATAATATCGCTTGTAGCTGGCGAGCCCGTCGCTGCCGTCGGCGAGCACGCGTGCGCCCGACTGGCGGATCGTGCTGGAGAGGAACGGGTCCCAGGCCACCCAGGCATCGACATTGTTGCTGACGAAAGCAGTGCGGCCGTCGGCCGGCGGCAGGTAGGCGGGCGTGATGTCCTTGAAGGTCAGACCCGCCTTGGCGAGGGCAGCGAGCAGCAGATAGTGGCCGCCGGCGCCCTTGGTCACGGCGATCTTCCGGCCCTTGAGCTCGGCGAGCGCCTTGATCGGCGAGGCGGTCGCCACCAGGATCGCCTGCGCCGAAGGAGAGGCGGCTTCCTCGGCGACATAGGCGAGCCTGGCACCGGCGGCCTGCGCGAACACCGGCACCGTGTCGGCGACATCGGCACCAAAGTCGACGCTACCGATGTTGATCGCCTCCAGCAGCGGCAGCCCGCTGGAGAATTCGTGCCACGACACTTTGATGTCGAGCGGCGCCAGCGCCTTTTCAAGTTCGCCGTTGGTCTTGAGGATCGCGATCAGGGTGGAGGATTTCTGGAAGCCGATGCGCAGGGTCTCGGCTGCGTCAGCTCCCGATCCGGCGAGCGCGCCGAGCAGGGCGATGGCCATCACCAGGAGGCCGCGACGGGCGAGCATCAAGATGCGCAAGCGACCACGCAGGCCGCCGAAAGATGATGTCATTCGCAAATCTCCTGAAGGCCGATTACGTTTAATCATGGTCGGATCATTCGCAGGATCGGTCGTTCCGTGCAATTTTGCAGATCGGCCGGGATGGAGATAATAATTCCTCGCTTGCCGCTGCCACGAGAAATATGTTTCCGCGCTGAGGGGGCGCTCGATCGGGCAGCCGCTCGCGGGCTCGCGGCGCGATCAGCGCCCGAGATGTGTCTGCCGTTCGTCCCTCCTGGAGAAGAGGGCACAGGGAAGGCCGGGCATCGACTGACACCCATGGCCCGCCTGCAGAAAAAATGCAGGCGGCAGGAACCACAGGATCAGCCGGACGTCCGGCCTTCCCTGCGCAATGGGCTTACGGCTTATACGCGCTCTCCTCGGTGCACCGGGCTTGTTGGCCACCGTCATCTGCGCGAAGCGAAGCTTCGTCGCAAACTTGATACTAGCGTCGGAGTATCAGGACCACGCGATTTCACCGTCCGGCTCCCGTCGTTCGTCCGCATGCGTGAGCACACTGCGGCGGAGGCCGGCCATCGCATCCCGCACCAACGTTTCGTGACGTTCGCGAAGCGCCCCTCTCAATCGGGCGGGATGCGGCGATGACATCATGAATTCTGAAAAAAAGAAACAAAATTATTTTTAGCGGCGGGACTGGACAGGGCAAATCAACTTGAAAATGCGGGCGAACTTCGTTTTTCAGCGCAGATGCTGTCGGCCTTGGCGCGGCTGCCGAGGCAAGTTCGCTAGCCGCGATTTCGACCCGTCGGGCAAATCAGCGAGGGACAGGCCGCGGGCGTGCGTCTCGAAGCCATGGTCCGATCGAGACAAGCTGAAGGAACCGGAGCCGACGCGCCCATGCAGACTGAATTTCAGATTCTCCTTCATCTCCGCGACGGGCCGCCTTGTCGGTCGAGCCGTTCCAATCTGCAGCTCAATAGTCGCAGACTACATTGCGCGTCCATCGGTCGCGCTTCATGAAACCCGACCATGGGCCTCGATCACGACGTCTTCCAACAGTACAATGCCTGCGGTGAACGGTTTCTGTTCTGGGGTTTTGATCCGGATGAGGCTCTCAATCATGCAGGGCTGCGAATCCGGGTTAATTCGTGATGATGCCGAGGATGGCGGCTAGGTAGGCTGGCTCCCAGCCGGCGCGCTTTCGCCGGAGCCTGATGCTTACCTTATCCTGGACGGTGCGGAGGAGAT
>JBARNF010000730.1:0-4095 GCA_049802835.1 Bradyrhizobium sp. | reverse complement strand
TGACGAAGTAGGGCGACAGGTAGCCGCGGTCGAACTTCATGCCTTCGACGATGTCGACCTCGGTCTCGAGCGACTTGTTCTCCTCGACCGTGATGACGCCCTCGTTGCCGACCTTCTGCATCGCCTGGGCGATCATCTTGCCGATCGCGGCGTCGCCATTGGCGGAGATGGTGCCGACCTGCGCCACTTCGGAGGACGAGGCCACCGGTTTGGCGCGCTTCTCAATGTCCTTGATCACGGCGGCGACCGCGATGTCGATGCCGCGCTTCAGGTCCATCGGGTTCATGCCGGCGGCAACCGCCTTGGCGCCCTCGCGCACGATGGCCTGGGCCAGCACGGTCGCGGTGGTGGTGCCGTCGCCCGCGGTGTCGTTGGTCTTGGAGGCGACCTCGCGCAGCATCTGCGCGCCCATGTTCTCGAACTTGTCCTCCAGCTCGATCTCCTTGGCGACGGTGACGCCGTCCTTGGTGATGCGTGGAGCGCCGAAGCTTTTCTCGATGACGACGTGACGGCCCTTCGGACCGAGCGTCACCTTGACGGCGTTGGCGAGAATGTCGACGCCGCGCAACATGCGGTCGCGCGCGTCGCCGGCGAATTTGACGTCCTTGGCTGCCATTTCAGAATTCTCCTCGAGTGGACCTCAAAGGCCAGGGGCCGTGATCGCCCGTCTGTCGCCTGAACGAGGTTGCAAAGCGGTGTCGCCCCGGGCGGCTGATGCTGCCGCCCCGGGGACGTCGGGATCAGGCGACCACGCCCATGATGTCGGACTCCTTCATGATCAGGAGCTCATCGCCGTCGAGCTTGACCTCGGTTCCGGACCACTTGCCGAACAGCACGCGGTCGCCGACCTTGACGTCGATCGGGATCAGCTTGCCGCTCTCGTCGCGGCCGCCGGGGCCGACGGCGACGACTTCGCCCTGCGAGGGCTTTTCCTTGGCGGAGTCGGGAATGATGATGCCGCCCTTGGTCTTCTCTTCGGCGTCGATGCGCTTAACCACGACGCGATCGTGCAGGGGACGAAACTTCGATTTAGCCATGACGGATCCCTTTGGGGGTGCTTCGGTAGGTTGCTGTCGGAGGAAATCTGAATCCGGCCACATTTGGCGCCCACGTGGCACCAACTGACTCGCGGCCTTAGCAATCATGCCCTCCGAGTGCTAAAGACCGCTGCCGGAAATATGGCTTGCCGCCGATCCTGTCAAGCAAAGGCCGGCGGTTAAGCCCTTCTTGAGGCTGTTAGGGGATGTTGTACCGGGCCAGACATGTTAGTGGAGCGGCGTCGTCATCCGACGTCGTTGCTCTGACGCGCGTTTTGCGCTTGGTTGCCGGACGGGGCAGCCATGATCTTGTTCCTAAGGGGATGCCATGACGAGTTCACGGTGCGCGCGGCCCGTTACCAATCTCGGTATCGCGTCGGCGCTCACGATGTTTCTGGGAGCGTGCACGGGTTTCAGCCTGTCGCCGTCGGCCCCTTCGCAGCCGGAGATGGCGGTCGAGCCCGAGCGGCCGGCGACGATTCGCTCCGATGAGCTGGTCGGCAAGTGGGGGCTCGCCTCCTACCAGAATCCGAACGACCGCACGCGCACGGAGAAGATGGCTTTGGCGCAGTGCAAACAGCCCTACACCATCGGAGCCGGCACGGCGGGCGGCGTGGTGATGCATCTGGCCGACCAGGCGACGCCTCAGGAGCTGCGGTTGAAGGGTTCGGCCAGCGGCAAGAACTATATCGGCCCCGAAGGCCCGGCCGGCGGCGAACAGGATCGCGAGGTCGTCTCCTTCGATGGCCGGGTCCTGATCACCCGCTTCATCGACAAGGACGCCGGCACCCGCTACGGCAACATGGTCTATGTCCGCTGCGGCCCCCGGGCCTGAGGACGATCCGCGCCGGCCAAACCAATATCTCTGAAAATGAAAAACGCCGGCAGTCTGCCGGCGTTTTTGTCGGGGTGTCTTCGTTGAGACGTGGACCGGCCAGGCTTTCCGCCTGGCGCGGCCCTGCGACCCCAATTGAGAAACCTCAGTTGAACATCGCGTCGATGTCGTCCTGCGAGGCGTGGCCGACTTCGCCGTCGGCCTTCGGTCCGTTCAGCAGCTTGGCATCGCCCTCGCGACGGTCGACGATCGGCGGCACATGCGCCTTGATGGCGTCGACGCCGCCCCAGATGTCCATCATCACCACAATGTGGTGCTCGATGAACTTCATGGTGGTCATCACCTTGTTGATGCGTTGGCCGGTCAGGTCCTGGAAGTTGCAGGCCTCGAAGATCGAAACCACGCGCTCCTGGATCTCTTCGCTCAGGATCTTCTGCTGCTCTGCCGAGTCGACCTTGCCGAGCGCACTGGCGGCATTGTCGATCGCTTCGGCGGCCTCCAGGATCTGCTGGGTCGCCTGTTCGGTGCCGCCGACGACCGCGCCGAGCTCGCCGTTGACCTTGGCCATCTCCTCGCCGTTGAAGCTCTTGGCGTGGAGGGTCGCGATCTCGCCCTTGGTGCGGTTGATCGCGTCGTGGATCAGGTCGAGCTCGACCTTGAGCTTTTCGCACTGCTCGATCTGGGCGCGATAGGTCTCGAGCAGCGCGCGCGCTTCGGCGACTTCCCGTGCCGCGGACTCTTCGATGGCGACGTTGGCGGAACCGTTACCACCGTTGCGGAGGGCGTTGCCCATCTGGGAGCGGATTGCGCGGAGCTCGTCCATAATTTCCTTATGGTGAGGGCCGATTTCGCCGCCCATGATATCGGGCTCCGGCATATGGCCGACGATAGCTTCTTCGATACGGAAACGCTTGCGGACCGACATGAGAGTATCCCTGACCTTCTGCTGAGGTCAGTTCTACGCGGAGGCTATTTAACATCACGTTCACGCCAGGAACCGGATTGCGCAACGCCAGCGTGTGACGTGCACCACCGATTAACCATGGGCCTGCGCCCTTCACGCAAAATAAACGCTAGCGATCAAATCGGCCGTCAACTGCGGCGATGGTGAATCCGGGCAGGTGCTCTGTTTACCAAAGCGATCGGGTTTTGCTCTTTATTGACGATACGCGGCGGCTTCGGATGCCTCGTGCGATGAGCAGTCACCAGACGAAACAGTACAGAGTACGTCGATGTTCAAATCATTCTCTATGGCGCTGCTGGCCAGCGCATGCGTCTTCCATGCGGGGCTGGATCGCGCTGCGGCCCAGGGATTTCAGCAGCCGACCGTGATCTATAGCGGTCCGCCGCAACAGAGCGCATCGGTGCGCACGGCCTATGTCGAACGTTCGCGCATGGGCGGCGGCTTCATCGAATTCCTGTTCGGCGATCCGCAAGGCGCGCGAGGCGCTCTTCCGCCGGGCCAGCCGATGTATCAGCAGCAGCCGTCCTACTATGAGCCGCAGCGTCCGGGAATGCCCGGCATGGCGCCACAGCAGGCGCCGGACGAGGAGGCCTATGAGCAGACCCAACGCCCCCTCGATCCGAAATACGAGAAACAGATCGTTGACTATGAGGGCAAGGAAAGGCCCGGGACGATCGTCATCGATACACCGAACAAGTTCCTCTATTTGGTGCAGGGCGAGGGCAGGGCGCTGCGCTATGGTATCGGCGTCGGCCGCCCCGGCTTCACTTGGGCGGGCGTGAAGACGATCTCGGCCAAGCGCGAATGGCCCGACTGGACGCCGCCCGCAGAGATGCTGGTGCGCCGCCCCGATCTGCCGCGGCACATGGAGGGCGGTCCGGAAAATCCGCTCGGCGCGCGCGCAATGTATCTGGGCTCGTCGCTCTACCGGATCCACGGCTCGAACGAGCCATGGACGATCGGAACGAACGTCTCGTCGGGCTGCATCAGGATGCGCAACGAGGACGTCATCGACCTCTATGGGCGGGTGAACGTCGGTGCCAGGGTGATCGTGCTCTGACGACCAAGTTTCCGCCGCCGATCATCAGGCAACAAGGCCGCCCCAGCGGGCGGCCTTGGTCGTTCTGATCGTTGTCGCGACGACGATGACGACGATGCGTCACGCGTAGTCGCTGCCGCCATCGTCATCGTTGCCGGAGCCGTCGTCGGCATCGAAATCCGCAGCGTCGCTGTCATTGCCGCCATCATCGGAGGAGGCC
>JBARNF010000729.1:0-11579 GCA_049802835.1 Bradyrhizobium sp. | reverse complement strand
GAACCTGCTCGGCAAGCGCGTCGACTATTCCGGCCGTTCGGTGATCGTGGTCGGTCCGGAGCTGCGCTTGCATCAGTGCGGTCTGCCGAAGAAGATGGCGCTGGAGCTGTTCAAGCCGTTCATCTATTCGCGGCTCGACGCCAAGGGTCTGTCGACGACGGTCAAGCAGGCCAAGAAGCTGGTGGAGAAGGAAAGGCCGGAGGTCTGGGACATCCTGGACGAGGTCATCCGCGAGCATCCGGTGCTGTTGAACCGCGCGCCGACCCTGCATCGCCTCGGCATCCAGGCCTTCGAGCCCGTGCTGATCGAGGGCAAGGCAATCCAGCTGCACCCGCTGGTCTGCGCCGCCTTCAATGCCGACTTCGACGGCGACCAGATGGCCGTGCACGTCCCGCTGTCGCTCGAAGCGCAGCTGGAAGCGCGCGTGCTGATGATGTCGACCAACAACATCCTGCACCCGGCCAACGGTCAGCCGATCATCGTGCCGTCGCAGGACATCGTGCTCGGTCTGTACTATCTCTCGATCCTGCGCGAAGGCATGCCCGGCGAGGGCATGAAGTTCGGCAACATGGCCGAGCTCGAGCATGCGCTGCACGCCAAGGTCATCCACCTCCACAGCAAGATCAAGTATCGCTGGGATGGCATGGACGAGACCGGCAAGATCTCCAGGCGCTGGATCGAGACCACGGCGGGCCGCGTGATGCTCGGCAACGTGCTGCCGAAGCACACCCGCATTTCGTACGAGATCATCAACAAGCTGATGACCAAGCGCGAAATCTCCGGCGTGATCGATCAGGTCTACCGTCACTGCGGCCAGAAGGAGACTGTGATCTTCTGCGATCGCATCATGGCGCTCGGCTTCTACAACGCCTTCAAGGCAGGCATCTCGTTCGGCAAGGACGACATGGTCGTGCCGGCGGGCAAGTGGAAGATCGTCGACACGACCCGTACGCTGGCGAAGGATTTCGAGCAGCAGTACAATGACGGTCTGATCACCCATGGCGAGAAGTACAACAAGGTCGTCGACGCCTGGTCGAAGGCGACCGAGGAAATCGCCAAGGAGATGATGAAGGAGATCTCCTCGACCAAGAAGAACGCCAATGGCGCCGATGCGGACATCAACTCGATCTACATGATGGCGCATTCCGGTGCGCGTGGTTCGCCGGCCCAGATGCGTCAGCTCGCGGGCATGCGCGGCCTCATGGCCAAGCCGTCGGGCGAGATCATCGAGACGCCGATCATCTCGAACTTCAAGGAAGGCCTCTCGGTGCTCGAGTACTTCAACTCGACCCACGGCGCCCGAAAGGGCCTCGCGGACACCGCGTTGAAGACCGCGAACTCGGGTTATCTGACCCGCCGTCTCGTCGACGTCGCGCAGGACTGCATCATCACGCAGGACGATTGCGGCACCCACCTCGGCATCAAGATGCGCGCCATCATCGATGCCGGCACGGTCGTGGCCTCGCTCGGTTCGCGCATCCTGGGCCGCGTGCCCTGTGATGACGTGCGTGATCCCCAGACCAACAACGTGCTGGTCAAGGCCGGCACCTTGATGGAGGAGAGCCACGTCGACGCCATCCAGCAGGCCGGCGTCCAGGAGGTCAAGATCCGCTCGGCGCTGACGTGCGAGCTCGTCAACGGCATCTGCAAGATGTGCTACGGCCGTGACCTCGCGCGCGGCACGCCGGTCAACCACGGTGAGGCTGTCGGCGTCATCGCCGCGCAGTCGATCGGTGAGCCCGGCACCCAGCTGACGATGCGCACCTTCCACATCGGCGGTGCGGCGCAGCTGAACGAGCAGTCGTTCGTGGAATCGAACTTCGAAGGCAAGGTGATCATCAAGAACAAGGCGATCTCCCGCAACAGCGAGGGTCACCTGGTCGCGATGGTCCGCAACATGGTCGTGTCGGTCGTCGACCCCGACGGCACCGAGCGTGCGACGCACCGTATCCAATACGGCTCGCGCATGCATGTCGACGATGGCGACATGATCAAGCGCGGCCAGCGCATTGCCGAGTGGGATCCGTACAGCCGTCCGGTGCTGTCGGAGGCCGAGGGCACGATCGGGTTCGAGGATCTGGTCGAGGGCCAGTCGATCTCGGAAACGCTCGACGAGTCCACCGGTATTGCGAAGCGCGTCGTCATCGACTGGCGCAGTTCGCGCGGTGGTGCCGATCTGCGCCCGGCAATCGTGGTCAAAGGCAAGGACGGCAAGGTGCTCAAGCTCGCCCGCGGCGGCGATGCCCGGTACATGTTGTCGGTCGATGCCATTCTGTCGGTCGATCTCGGGACGACGATCAAGTCGGGCGACATTCTTGCTCGTATCTCGACCGAAAGCGCCAAGACGCGCGACATCACCGGCGGTCTGCCGCGGGTGGCGGAGCTGTTCGAAGCACGCAAGCCGAAGGATGCTGCGATCATCGCCGAGATCGCCGGCACCATCCGGTTCGGCCGTGACTACAAGAACAAGCGCCGCATCTCGATCGAGCCGGTCGACAAGACGGAGGAGGCACGCGAGTACCTGATCCCGAAGGGCAAGCACATCCATCTGCAGGATGGCGACATCGTCGAAAAGGGTGACTTCATCGTCGAAGGCAACCCGGCGCCGCACGACATCCTGGCGATCAAGGGCATCGAGGAGCTCGCGGCCTATCTGGTCAACGAGATCCAGGAGGTCTATCGGCTGCAGGGCGTGCTCATCAACGACAAGCACATCGAGGTGATTGTCCGTCAGATGCTGCAGAAGATGGAGGTCACCGATCAGGGCGACACCGACATGATCTCGGGCGAACAGGTCGACAAGATCGAGTTCGACGTGCTCAACGCGAAGGCGAAGGAGGAGGGCAAGAAGCCCGCCACCGGCACTCCGGTCCTGCTCGGCATCACCAAGGCGAGCCTGCAGACCCGGTCGTTCTTCTCGGCGGCGTCGTTCCAGGAGACCACCCGCGTCCTCACCGAGGCGGCGGTCAACGGCAAGATCGATCCGCTCGAAGGCCTGAAGGAGAACGTCATCGTCGGTCGTCTGATCCCGGCCGGTACCGGCGCCTCGATGGCCCGTATCCGCGAAGTCGCTTTGAAGCGCGACAAGCTGATTCTGGACGAGCGCGAGAAGCAGACGCCGATCGTGCCGTCGCAGCCCGAGCCTCAGCCTCTGGCGCTGCCGCCAGCGGAGTAAACGGACGCCGACGGTGGACCCGGAACGGTGCCGGGTTCTGCCGTACGTTCATCGACCATAGAAAAGGCCGGCGCTTGCCGGCTTTTTTTTGACAAAATCTTCTCCTGTTGCCGCGCTGCAGCCCCGTTGTTCATCTTCCCTTCAGGGACAGAGGCGCTTTTGGGACGATCTGATAAGCCGAAGTGATTTCCGTCGACGGCAATGATGCTGCGCCGATTTGCTCGGGCGCAAGCGCCGTGCGGACCGGTTACGCTATGGCCGATCGAGCCCCAGGGTGGCGGGACCCGTGACATGGAAGACCGGCGACGTCGTGGACGACCGGAGATGGCGGAACTTCGATGCTTGACCTTGCGATTGTTGGTGGCGGTCCCGGTGGCCTGATGAGCGCCTGGTACTTGAGGCGAAAACTCGGCGATCTCTGCAAGGTGACGATCTTCGAAGCGTCCGACCGGCTTGGCGGCAAGATCGTCACGCGCAAGTTCGACAGTGCGCCGGCCATGTATGAAGCTGGCGTGGCCGAAATCTACGATTACTCGATGACCGGTCCCGATCCGCTGCGCGAGCTGATCCAGCATTTCGGCCTGCAGACCATTCCGATGGACGCGCTGCAGGTGCAGCTCGATGGCGAGCTGCTCGACGACGTGCCCGGGCTGCGCCGCAAATACGGGCCGAAGACGGCGGCGGCGGTCGAGGCGTTTCGCAAGCGCTGCACCGAAGTGATGTCGCCGGTCGAATACTACGAGGGTGTCGGCGCCCACGACAACGAGCACCCTTGGGCCTACGTGTCCTGCGAGGAGCTGCTCGACAAGGAGGTCGAGGATCCCACGGCGAAGCGCTTCTTCAAGGTGATGTCACGCTCGGACCTGGCAACCGAGGCGCACAACACCAACGGGCTCAATGCGCTCAAGAACTTCGTGATGGATATCGACAACTATATTGGCCTGTACTCGATCCAGAACGGCAACGAGCAGCTGATCGAGTGCCTACGCTCCGAGGTCGATGCCGACATCCAGCTCAATCATCGCGTGCTCCGCGTCGGCAAGACGGAATCCGGCCGCTACCGGCTCAACATGATGAACGGCAAGGGACCGGAGACGCGCGAGTTCGATCTGGTGCTGATCTGCCTGCCGCATTCCTGGCTGTCGACCGTCGGCTGGGACGGCGAGGGCCTGCGCAAGTCGATGGTCAAGCACGTCGCCTATTTCGACCGTCCCGCGCACTATCTGCGCGTCTCGATCCTGTTCGACGAGCCGTTCTGGGGCGACAAGATTCCCGGCTCCTGGTTCATGTCGGAGGCCTTCGGCGGCTGCTGCATCTATAATGAGGGCTCGCGCCACGACGTCGGCAAGCATGGCGTGCTCAACTGGCTGATTGCGGGCTCGGATGCGCTGGCGTTTGCCAACCTCTCGGACCAGGAGCTGATCGATGCCGCGCTGAAGTCGCTGCCGGCGGCACTCGGCGATGCGCGGGCGCATTTCATGGAAGGCAGGATCCATCGCTGGTTGTCGTCGGTGAATGCGCTCCCCGGCGGGTTGCCCGCGCGCGACGTGATGACGAATCACCGGCCCGAGCCCAAGGAACATCCTGGGATCGTGGTGGTCGGCGACTATCTGTTCGATTCGACGCTGAACGGGCTGCTCGATTCGTCCGATGCCGCCACCGACATCATCCTGACCGAGATGATGCGGCTGCGCCGTGCCCGCTCGCAGGCCGTGACGCCGCTGTCGGACAAGATCGATCGCGGCTATTTCGACAATTATCGCGGGCAGGGCCCCTATAGCGAGGCTTGGGCGCACTTCACGGACCCGGACTACCTGACAAATCTGATCAAGATCGTTTGGAATCGGGGCAAGGGCAAAGGCTACAAGCTGCTGGTCGCCGGCTCCGCCAGCGGCGAACTGGTCGGCGCACTCCGCGAGCGTGGGATCGACGCCTGGGGCATCGAGAACAACCGCTACATCCACGGCAAGACGCCCAAGGCGCTCAGGAAGTACAACAAGCTCGGCTCGGTCACCGACATGCCGTTCAAGGCCGGCGAGTTCGACTTCGTATTCGAGACCAGCCTCTGCCATCTCGGCGACAAGCAGGTTGGGCGCGCGATTCGCGAGCTCAACCGCGTGGTCAAGACCGGCCTGGTGTTCGGCTCGATCACCTCGGACATGGCGCCGCCGCTGGTCGACCGCTACGACCTGCTGCGCGGTGTCAAGAAGCTCGGTACCTGGTGGGAGTGGTCGGAGCTGTTCTTCGGCAACGGCTTCGATCTCGCAATGCATCGCCGCGACTGCACCGACGATGTGTGGGCCGCGACGCTGGCGGCCAACAAGGGGCCGGGCCAGTGGTATGCGGACGCGGACAGCCTGCGCTACTCCTTCTTCGACAAGGTCGAGGACGACGAGGATTAGGGAGCGACGGGCGGGGATGGTGCGTCGTCGCGCCCGGTCGCGCCCAGGAACTCACCGACTGTGCTGATTGCGCGACAGCAGCGCGCGGTGGTCGGAGCCGGTGCGGCGCCGTGTCGCAAGAATGCTGGCGGCAGGCAGACGCAGATGTTAAAGCCGGGCCGCTTAATCTGTAACGGTCATGCTGGCCGTGCAGGATCGGTTCGTTGAATGGCGCCCAAATCTTCAGTGCCGGAAAATCGGAAGTCCGCTTCGGCAGCTGATCCTGCTGATGATCGGGACATGCGGGGGACGGGCCAGCCGGCGACGGCCAAGCCTGCAGTTCCAAAACCCGGGACGATGAAGGCGCCAACCGCCGACAAGTCGCCAGCCGTCGACGATGAGGACGACGACGAGGAGGACGGCGAAGACGCCGACCTCGATCTCGACGATGATGACGACGAGGAGGAGCTCGTCGTCTATACGGCCCGCGAGGCCGCCGGCGCCCTTGCCACCATCTACGGCTTCGTCTCGCCGCTGCTCGCCAAGTACAAGAAGATGATGGCCTTGGTGTCGATCGGCGTCCTGATAGAGACGCTGTTCAACGTCATCATGCCGCTCAGCCTGAAGTTCCTGATCGACGACGCGCTCGGCGAGGAGGATTTCGAGGCGCTCTATCGGATCCTCGGGGTGCTGGCCGCGGCCGGCATCTTCACCTCGATCGTTGCCGTCATTTACGAGCGGTGGGATGCGCGCCTTGCCGCCGGCGTCATCTCCGACGTCCGCACACGTGTGTTCGATCACGTGCAGAACCTGCCTGCGGCCTATTTCCAGCGCACCAAGCGCGGTGAGATCCTGTCGCGTTTCTCGGTCGACATGTCGGCCTTCGAGGGCGTGGTCAAGTCCTTCGCCAACAGTGCCGCGCTGCCGCTCCTCGAGCTCATCGCCGGCATCATCCTGATGCTGTTCCTGAACTGGCAACTCGCCGCGATCGCGCTCCTGGTGTTTCCGATCACCCTGATCGGCCCGCGCATCCTGACGCCGAAGGCGGTGCAGGCCAACTATGAGCAAAAGCTCAACGAGGCGTCGCTGCTCGGCGTCATCCAGGAGAACATTGCGGCGCAGGCGGTCATCAAGGCCTTCAGCCTGCACCGCAAGGTGTTCGGCTGGTTCTCCTTCCGCAACGACCAGGCGCGGCGCAAGATGGCCGATGCGATGTTCCTGTCGACCATGGTCGAGCGCACCGTCACCATCTCCGTGCTGCTGCTGCATCTCGTCGTGCTCGCGCTCGGCGCCTATCTGGCCACCAAGGGCCAGATCACGATCGGCACCTTCGTGACGTTCGAAAGCGCGTTCTGGGAGGTGTCCTACAACATCGCCCACGTCATGCATTTCCTGCCGGTGTCGATCTCGTCGGCGGCCGCGATCCGCCACATGCAGGAGCTCCTGGACGAGCCGACCCGGGGCGCCGACAGGCCGGGCGCACCGGATCTGCCGCGCATCAGTCACGACATCACCTTCGAGCGGGTCAGCTTCCAGTATGAGGGCAGCGAGACGCCGGTGCTCGACAATCTCAGCCTCAAGCTGAACGTCGGCAAGCGGATCGCGATCGTCGGTCCCTCGGGCTCCGGCAAGAGCACGCTGCTTAACCTGATTCTGAGGCTGTACGTGCCCGACGATGGGCGGGTCACGATCGACGGCGTCGACATCCGCAAGGTCACCCGCGATTCGCTGCGCGGCAGCATGGCGGTGGTGTTCCAGGAGAACATGCTGTTCAACATGTCGCTGCGGGAGAACATCCGCCTCGGCAAGGAGGGCGCGACCGACGCAGAGGTCGAGGAGGCCGCCAGGAAGGCCGAGATCCACCGCTACATCATGAGCCTGCCGCAGAAATACGACACGCTGGTCGGCGAGCGCGGTGACACGCTGTCCGGCGGCCAGCGCCAGCGCATTGCGATCGCGCGTGCCATCATCCGCAACCCGTCCGTGCTGCTGCTCGACGAGGCGACCTCGGCGCTCGACCAGACCACGGAAGCCGCGATCAACCGCACGCTGCTCAAGGTGGCCAAGGGGCGCACCATGATCTGGTCGACCCACCGCCTGACCTCGGTGGTCGAAATGGACGAGATCATCGTCATCTCCGGGGGGCGGGCGATCGAGCGCGGCAGCCACGCCGAGCTGCTGGCCAAGAATGGCGTCTATCGCAAGCTGTGGGACGACCAGGGCCATCAGCCGAGCCGGCTCGATCAGGCGGACGACGACAGCGACGACGATGATGACGATGACGACGACGACGATGACGCGGCGTAGGCGCTGACGGGAGCGCTTGTCCCGCTCAACCTGCGCTTCAGGCCGCGCCCCAGCGAGACTGCAAACCGCGCCCAGCGCTGAGCCAGCCAATAGGGTCCGGTCTCGATCGAGACGGAGCGGAAATGCTGGGCCTTCGCGAGCGACCATGCGTCGCAGGCGGTCTTGACGGGATCGGCATAGAAGGCTCCGATCTTGGCCTCCGTCATCCCTTCCGTCGCCAGCCAGCGCGGGATATGGACGTTGCAGAGGCGCTCGACATCGGTGAACACCTTGTCGGAGCCGGTGCCGGTCACGGGGCAGGTGGTGCTGAACGCGTCCCCGACGAGCACGACGCCGGGCATGCGGGTGCCGGTATTGATGATGAGGTCGGCCGGCCGGACCTTGACCTCGCCGTCGACTGCGTAATCGCCGGTGATCCGCCTCAGGCCGGGCAGGGCCGCATCCAGCATCTCGACCGGGCTGCGGCGGACGGTGCGCAGCCATGGATCATCGACCTCGCGATAGGCGAACAGGTTGGCCCGCATCCGGTCCCCGATCGGGAACAGGGTGATGTAGGGAACGCGCGCACTGGCCCGTTCCTGGAAGTAGGTCATGGCCGGGAACGGGAAGGCTGCACGGCCGATCGGCGTCACGTCGAAGCCGACCGCGATGGAATGGGCCGGGCTGACGATCTTGCGTGTGATTCCCAGCATGTGACGGAGACCGACGTTCAGCCCGTTGGCGAGCACGACCAGACGGGCCGAGATCGTCTGCCCGCTGGAGAGGACGACCAGCTGGCGCTCCTCGCTCGGGGTGATGGCCACGGCTTTGGCTACGATTCGCGCGACAGAGCCGGGGATCTCCCCCCGTACGGCCGCCACCAACGCGTCATATGTGATGCCGTATTGCTGGACCGATGCCCTGTCCAGGACACGGCCGAATCGGGCGATCCAGTTTTCGCTGGCCAGCGTCGCCTGGCGCAGCGCCTTGTCGGCAACGCCGGTGCGCCGGAATCGGGCGATCTGCTCGGCGCCTGAGATCTTCTCGATTCGAAAATCGGGCGGGTAGACGGCGTGAGGATCGACTAAAATTGCAGGAATGCCGGCCTTTCCGAGCATGGCAGCCGTGATCGAGCCGGCCAGGCCGCCGCCAATGATCGCGATGTCGGTATATTGGATCACTCGGGCGCCTCGTCAGCGCGCCATCCTTGGCCCCGAAACCCGAAAAAAGCCTTATCTTCAGTGTTTCGGAACATTGTGCCGGGCAGAGAGAGGCGGTTTGCCGGATCCCAAACAAGGGGCGCGGTCTGCGGATACCTCGGGGCGCGAGTCGCGGTCGGAGCGGAAACTGCAGCGGTCAGAAGCGCTTCTTTGCGCACCTGCGGCGTCGTTTTGCTTGACTTGGATATTTACCGCTTATAAAAGGCGGCCACTCAACGACAGGCGGTGAGCTTCGCTAGCGTCGGTACGGATCACCCAGACCACCCCGAAACGGGCGGGACGGGCACCAACCTCGACGAATGCCGCTCAAACGCTGTCGATTATAGCTAGGCACTGCCAGAACGATTTTAGATCTCTCGAGCTCGTTCTCTTGAGACCAAATTCGGATGCATGACCTCGGTGAGCCGACCTCCAGCGCAAGCTGACAGGTCGTGATCGCGGTCCTCTGTGGCGTCAAGCGCTTTCCGTTCAGTGATGAGCGGTTGGCGCGCTTTCGCTTTGCGCGACGTTTTTTCGCGCGGGGCGGACCGGTGAGGCGGGGAACCTCGAACAGAATTTGCGGAGACCGGTCGCGGTTTCCGTTCGAACGTTGAGAAGGGTGAAGGCCAAGATGCCGACGATCAACCAGCTGATCGCAAATCCGCGCGAAGTGCAGAAGTCGCGCAAGAAGGTGCCGGCGCTGCAGCAGTCGCCGCAGAAGCGTGGCGTTTGTACGCGCGTCTACACCACGACCCCGAAGAAGCCGAACTCGGCGCTTCGTAAGGTTGCCAAGGTGCGCCTGACCAACGGCTTCGAGGTGATCGGCTACATCCCAGGTGAGGGCCATAACCTGCAGGAGCACTCGGTGGTCATGATCCGCGGCGGTCGCGTCAAGGATTTGCCGGGCGTTCGCTACCACATCCTCCGCGGCGTGCTGGATACCCAGGGCGTCAAGAACCGTAAGCAGCGCCGTTCGAAGTACGGCGCGAAGCGTCCGAAGTAAGACGTTCGAGAAAAGCGGGAACAGATCACATGTCGCGTCGCCATTCAGCCGAAAAGCGTGAAGTGCTTCCGGATCCGAAGTTCGGAAACATCATCGTCACCAAGTTCATGAATTCGGTGATGTACGCCGGCAAGAAGTCGGTCGCCGAAGGTATCGTCTACGGCGCGTTCGGTCTCATCGAATCCAAGACCAAGCAGAGCCCGCTGACGGTGTTCGAGCAGGCGCTCGACAACGTCATGCCGACGATCGAAGTGCGCTCGCGCCGCGTCGGTGGTGCGACGTATCAGGTTCCGGTCGAAGTGCGCTCGACCCGCCGGCAGGCCCTGGGCATTCGCTGGCTGATCTCGGCGGCGCGCGACCGCAACGAGAAGACCATGACCGAGCGGCTTTCGGCGGAGCTGCTCGATGCCTCCAATAATCGGGGCAACGCCGTGAAGAAGCGTGAAGACGTGCACCGGATGGCGGAAGCCAACCGCGCCTTCTCGCACTATCGCTGGTAACGGCGAAACCGACGGAAATCAGGGAACACACCCATGCCCCGCCAACATGCCATCGAGGACTACCGTAATTTCGGTATCATGGCGCATATCGATGCCGGTAAGACCACGACCACCGAGCGCATCCTCTATTATACCGGCAAGAGCCACAAGATCGGCGAAGTGCACGAAGGTGCCGCGACGATGGACTGGATGGAGCAGGAGCAGGAGCGGGGCATTACGATCACCTCGGCTGCCACCACCGCGTTCTGGAACGGCAAACGCCTGAACATCATCGATACGCCCGGCCACGTCGACTTCACCATCGAAGTCGAGCGTTCGCTTCGCGTGCTCGACGGCGCCGTCTGCGTGCTCGACTCCAACCAGGGTGTCGAGCCCCAGACCGAGACCGTCTGGCGCCAGGGCGACAAGTACAGGGTTCCGCGCATCGTCTTCGCCAACAAGATGGACAAGACCGGTGCTGACTTCTTCAAGTGCCTGGCCGACATTGTCGATCGTCTGGGCGCGAAGCCGATTGCGATCCAGCTGCCGATCGGTGCCGAGAACAACTTCAAAGGCTGCATCGACCTCGTGACGATGAAGGCGATCGTCTGGAACGACGAGGCGCTCGGCGCGAAGTTCGACTACACCGACATTCCGGAAGATCTCGCCGACCAGGCCGTCGAATATCGCGAGAAGCTGGTGGAAGCCGCCGTCGAGCTCGACGATGACGCGCTCGCCGCGTTCCTCGACGGCAAGGAGCCGGACGAGGCGACGCTGAAGCGGCTGATCCGCAAGGCGGTTCTCACCGGCGCGTTCTATCCGGTGCTGTGCGGCTCGGCCTTCAAGAACAAGGGCGTGCAGCCTCTGCTCGACGCCGTCGTCGACTATCTGCCGTCGCCGGTCGACGTGCCCGCGATCAAGGGCACCGATGATGACGGCAACGAGGTCGTGCGCAAGGCGGACGACAAGGAGCCGCTGGCTCTGCTCGCGTTCAAGATCATGGACGACCCGTTCGTCGGCACCATCACCTTCTGCCGCATCTATTCGGGCATCCTG